>CAZRRC010000116.1:0-5681 GCA_964602395.1 uncultured Proteiniphilum sp.
TATTAATTCACATTATATAAATTATTATTCTCGTAATGTAATAACCAGAAATGAGATCAAGCTAAATCCCTATGAAACCACAAGCCCCAGTTACAGTTTAAGTGCATCGTTTCTTTATGAAAGACCGTTTCATCTCTCCTGGCAACACTCTGTGGAAACATCGTTATCCTATCGGTATAGAAATGAAATGAAAGGAGATTTTAAAATTAAATCAATTTATCTTCCTTTTACATACAGCCTTGGATATTACCCCAATACCCGGACGCATTTAAAACTGAGCATCAAAGAACAGTTAAATAGAGATTTAATCAATCGGAATACGCTCATTGGAGACACTCGATACAAAACCAAAGAGGAATACTGTAATTTTCTTTCTACACTATCGTTGAATGCATTTTACTATGTATCTCCTCACTTGCTATTGTCGGCTGAAGCAGCAGCAAACATTATTTTTTCAAAGTATAAAACCAAGGAGAAACAACCCGATGATCCACGTTCCGATGATTATCTTGCCCCAAACAGCCATTCATCATGGGACACGAGTATTGAATTTAAAGCTACATATAAATTATTTTAAAGCTTGACAAACAATTAAGGATTTTTTCTCTCGATGCTTTTTAAATGATTGCCAGCAAGCTTTTCGATTGCTATTTTTCTTTTTTTAAATAAAAAATAACAACTGTCCTCTGCGTAAAACGAGTTTTTATGCATAGATTTGTATGTTATGGATTATGCTTACGCAAAAACAAATAGTACAACATTATAATACAACTAATTATGTCAACAACAGCTAAATTGTACACGCTCAACCTGACCAACACAAAGACTTATCTGTTTGCAGCAATATTTATTATCGGCAATTTGCTGCTGCCACAGTTGGCACATCTTGTACCGCAGGGGGGATTTATTTTTCTGCCTATCTACTTCTTCACACTAATCGCCGCCTATAAATATGGGATTCACGTGGGTCTGCTCACGGCTATTCTCTCTCCGTTGGTAAACAACCTGTTATTCGGTATGCCTCCCATGGCACTATTGCCGGCCATAATTATCAAGTCGGCTATCCTGGCTGTAGCTGCAGCCATGGCAGCCAAACATTTTGGGAAAGTATCGCTGGTAGGGATCCTGCTGGCTATCTTGGCCTATCAGGTTGTCGGTACTGGCATTGAGTGGGCAATGACCCAAAACTTCCTGGTCGCAGTACAGGATTTCCGCATCGGCCTGCCGGGCATGCTGATCCAGCTTGTGGGCGGTTATTTTGTGCTGAGAGCACTGGCCAGAGTGTGAACTGCACATCTGAAGTGAATGCCCTTGGGTTACTATCGTATTAAAAATGGTCATAGAAAAAACATTCGAAGAGGTGATGCAACGGTTTCGGGAGATAGAATTCCTGGAAACCTTCGACATGATTGTCGCCATCGCCAATGGGGGCATTATTCCGGCTGCGATCATCAACCAAAGGTTAAACACAGAGATACATCTTTTAAAAATAAACTTGCGCGATCCGCTTCAGAAGCCAAAGTACGACACGCCGAAGCTGATTTCACCGGTCGACTTCGATTATCGGGACAAAACCATTCTGTTGGTGGAAGATCGCGTAAAAACAGGGGCGACTGTACAATTCGCCATCGATCTTTTACAGGGTGCAAAGCAAATTAAAACTTTCGCTGTGAATGGAAGGGCCGATTATTCGCTGTACGACGAAACCTGCTTCAAATTTCCCTGGATCATATGAACAGATGCATATTTTTTCTCTTTTTTTGCTTGCTGGCAACCAATCCGTTGCTGGCCGAAAACAGAGAGCCAGCGGAAAGCAATGATACCATTCGACTCGATGAGGTGGTTGTAACCGGTAGTATGCCGAAAGTAAACCTCCGAAATGTGCCGATGAGCATCACGGTGATCTCCGAAGAAAAAATTGCAGAGAGAATGCAACCCTCTCTCCTTCCCCTGCTTACCGAAGAGGTACCGGGACTCTTTATCTCGCAGCGCGGTGTGATGGGATACGGTGTAGCTAACGGAGCAGCCGGAGGAATGAGCATCCGTGGTATTGGAGGCGCTCCTACGGCAGGAGTACTGGTGCTGATCGACGGCCATCCGCAGTACATGGGGTTGATGGGACATCCGCTGGCCGACAGCTATCAGTCTATGATGACCGAACGGGTAGAGGTGGTGCGTGGCCCTGCCTCGATGCTCTATGGATCTAACGCGATGGGCGGAGTAATCAACATCATTACCAAAAAACAGAAAACTAACGGCAGTCATCAGTCGGCACAACTTTCCTATGGAAGCTACAACACGCTGAGTGCGGAAGTTTCAACCGGATTCAGAAAAAATAAGTTTCATGTAAACGGTAACCTGAGTTATAACCACTCCGACGGACACCGTGAGAATATGGACTTTGAACAATTCAATGGATATGCCAAAGCGGGATACGACCTTAGCACAAACTGGAGCAGCTTTGTGGATATGAATTTGTCGAAAACTGTGAGCTCAAATCCGGGAAACGTTTCAAACCCAATGATCGACAACGATGCTGATATTTTGCGTGGAATGGCCTCTGCATCGCTTGAGAATGAGTATGCCCGCACATCAGGAGCCGTGAAGTTCTTCTACAATTTTGGTTCGCATGAGATAAACGACGGTATATCCGTTCTTTCATCCGCTTTACCGCCTGTATATCGGTTTCGATCTGATGACCAGATGTTTGGATTTTCGGCCTACCAGTCTTACTCTTTCTTCGAAGGGAACAAAACGACTGCCGGATTCGATTTTCAGCGTTTTGGCGGTAAAGCCTGGAACAGGTTTCCCGATGAAGCAAATAACGTGGATCTGGCCGATGTACATCTCAACAATGTGGCAGGTTATCTGAATCTGCAACAAAGTGTGCTGGATGATCGGCTCACCCTGAATGCGGGTGTACGACTGGATCAGCACGAAACAAACGGATCGGAATGGATTCCGCAGCTGGGACTCAGTTTCACTCCTACTGCAACCACCTCGATAAAGGCCATCGCTAGCAAGGGGTTCCGAAATCCCACCATCCGAGAAATGTATATGTTCCCTCCCACCAAGAATGCCGAACTGAAGCCGGAACGATTGATGAACTACGAAATCTCGCTGCTGCAATCATTACCAGGGGCAAGAGTAAGCTTTGGCTTGAACCTCTTCTATATCAAAGGAGACAACATGATCCGGCAACCACAACCCAATGTGGGCAAATGGGAAAACACCGGCAAGGTGGAGAACAAAGGATTTGAGCTTTCGGCGAACTACCGGGCAACGGACCATCTCCGCTTCTCGGCGAACTACAGCCTGCTGGATATGACCTATAAAATAGCAGGAGCTCCAGAACATAAACTTTATGTAGGCGGAGATTATTCCATGGGACGATGGAATCTTTCAACCGGCCTGCAATATCTGGGAGCTCTCTACACGAAGGTAAACCCTGAGCTTGTAAAAGAAAATGCCCTGTTGTGGAATGCACGCATCAATTACAAAGCATTCAACTGGCTAAACCTCTTTTTAAGGGGAGAGAACCTTCTCAACCAGGATTACGAGATCAATGCCGGATACCCGATGCCCGGCGCCTCCGTTTTCGGCGGATTACGGATACATATTTAAATAGTCTGTAGTTATTCTGCGGTACCAATCGGTACGACGCAGGAAATCAATATAAGTTTGAGATAAAACAGAAACAACCACTGGAAAATCAATAAAACAAAATTCAACCATATGGACAGACGAAATTTTTTACGGGCTATAGCTCTCACCGGAGCAGCCATCACCACCATCAAGGAGGCAGACGCAATGAGCTTGTTCTCCCAGTCGTTTGAGACTACCCAGGCTGCGTCGAAATATGACCTGGTAGCAGTAATGGGAGGCGAACCGGAAGCAATGTTCCGAAAGGCCATCGCAGAAATGGGAGGCATGAAAACCTTCATCAGCAAGGGCGACAAAGTATGCGTAAAACCCAACATCGGATGGGATCAGCCGGTTGAAATGGCTGCCAACACCAATCCGAAGCTGGTAGCAGAGATCATCAAACAATGTTTCGATGCCGGCGCATCGGAAGTAACCGTTTTTGATCACACCTGCGACGACTGGCGCAAATCATACAGCAACAGCGGTATCGAGGAGGCAGCCAAAAAGGCGGGTGCAAAAGTGGTGCCAGCACACCAGGAATCTTATTATAAATCTGTTTCCATCCCCAATGGGAAAAGCCTGAAAAGTGCAAAAATTCATCAGGCCATCGTGGACAGTGACAAATGGATCAATGTGCCCATATTGAAAAATCATGGGGGTGCACAGCTGACCATCTCCATGAAAAATTACATGGGCATTGTGTGGGACAGGGGCTTTTTCCATGCCAACGACCTGCAACAGTGCATCGCCGACGTGTGTACCTACGCCAAACGACCTGTGCTGAATGTGGTGGATGCCTACAGGTTGATGAAGACCAGCGGCCCCAGGGGCAAATCACTCTCCGATGTGGTGCTCTCCAAAGGACTTTTCCTGTCGCAGGACATCATAGCTGCCGATACCGCTGCAGCCAACTTTTTCAACCAGGCACGCAAGATGCCACTTGAGAAAGTGACACACATATCCAAGGGCCAGGAGCTGGGAGTTGGCACAATGGATCTTGAAAGCCTGAATATAAAGCGATTGCGAATATAGATCTTTCACGAAACAATCATATCATGTTAAAGAAAATCCGTGTTATCCTGTCTCTTTTGCTATTTTCCCTGATCACCCTTTATTTTCTCGACTTCAGGGATTTTCTTCCGGAGAGTTTTGACTTTCTGGCAAAGATACAGTTTATACCCGCGCTGCTAGCAGTCAACATACTAATAATCACATCGCTGATATTGCTTACATTGCTTTTTGGCAGAGTGTATTGCTCATCCATCTGTCCGATGGGTGTTTATCAGGATATCGCAGCCTGGTTATCCAAAAAATTCACCCGCAAAAAAAAATACACCTACAGCAAAGCAAAAAACTTTCTACGCTGGAGCATCTTGGGTGGCACGGTAGTGGCATTCATTTTTGGGTTTACCTTTCTGGTGGGTTTGCTCGATCCTTACGGAGCTTATGGGAGAATGGTTACCCATCTGCTGCGTCCAGCTTACCTCGCAGGAAACAATTTATTGGAAACTATCTTTACCTCCTTCCATAATTACTCTTTTTACAAGGTAAGCATCTACTCGCTGAGCCTTTTCTCGTCGGTGATTGCCCTTATTACACTGGCAGTGATCGGCTATCTGGCTTGGCGCAACGGAAGGACCTGGTGCAACACCATCTGTCCGGTGGGTACCACACTCGGTTTTTTGAGCAAATATGCATTGTGTAAGGTGCAGTTTGTAGATGACAAATGCAATATGTGCGGTCTGTGCACCATGAAGTGTAAAGCCTCCTGCATCGACTCCAAAAACAAACTAATCGATCACAGCCGCTGCGTCACCTGCTTCAACTGTATCGAAAGTTGTAACCGCGATGCAATGAAATATCGGTTTGTCAACCCACTAAAAAAAAGGGTAACTGGAACTACAGCTGATCTCAAACACCGACCTGAAGAAAAAATGGGAAAAGTGGAAATTTCAGAGATAACAGAAAATCCACACACGATGTTGAAACAAGTAGATGAGTCCAAACGCCGTTTTCTATCGGCGTCACTGATCACC
>CAZRRC010000117.1:0-5648 GCA_964602395.1 uncultured Proteiniphilum sp.
AATGAGCTCGCAATCGAGGCCCACGATTTTATTGTCCGAGATGAAACACATCGGCTCCCTGTTGGCGGCAATGGCCACAATGAGGGGCTTGCCGGTGGTGACCTGCGGTATGGCGACAGGCTGATAGGGCGATTTGTCCTTCTTCACCCAGCGTTGAACAATGGAGTCGAGGGTTCCATCTTGCTTGAAACGGGCCAGCACGGCGTCGACCTGATTGAGCAGCTCCTCGTTATCTTTGTGAAAGGCAATCGCGGCATATTCATCGGAATATTCTTCGGGAAGAACCAGCAGATCGTCGTTTTTGTTGGCTGCCTTCAGGGCTGTGGTATAGGCGGTAATGACATAGCCGAGCTTGCGCGATTGCAGGGCAGCAATGGCATCCATGATGTCGTCGTAACACTGTACAGTGGCATCTTGATAATTGTCCCGGATATACTTTTCACCGGTTGAGCCGGTCATGGCACCCACCACAGCGTTGGGCAAATCGGAGCCGTCTCGGTTTTCGGGGGGTGTTTTTTTATCCAGTGTGCCGGAGGGTTGATCCTTGACGACTACAGCAATACCACCGGTATAATAGGGTTCGGTAAATAAAACCGATTGGGCACGCTCCTCCGTAATGGTCATACAGGCACCAATGACATCCGTTTTTTGCGACAACAGGGATGCAATCAGGGACCCAAACTCCATGTTGTGGATTTCTAACTTCATTCCCAAACTTTGTGCCAGCAGAGAAACAAACTCGATGTCGAAACCCACAATTTGTTGGTTGTCATCGACAAAGGAAAAGGGCTCCGTCACAGCATTGGTACCGAAATTGAGCACGCCGTTGGGGGCCTCCCACTCCATCACGGGCATTTTGGCGGGCTTCCCTTGCGCAGGGAACCACCGGTTCTTCATGTCGTCGTAGCGACCATCTTTTTTCATCGCATCCAACAAAGAATCGGCGGCATATTTTAGATGCGCATCACTCTTGCGGACGGCCATTCCGTAGTTATCCACGGTGACCATGTCGGGCAGGATTTTCAGCCCGGGATTTTGTGCCGTAATGTTTCTCAGGATCGGTTCGTCGTACGCTGCGGCGACTTCAATTCCTTGCTGGACAGCAATGCAGGCTTCCAGTGGTGAGTTGTAATAGGTACATTTCGCATTGGGGAATTTACTCCAGACAAGCTGATCGGCAATGGTGCCGGTGACTACAGCAAACTGTGATTCTTCCAATTCCGAAAGATGGGAGACTGTTTTTTCGTTCTCATGGGAACAGGCGTAAAAGGACAAAAGAAAGAAAAAGAGTACATAGAAAGGAGAATTCTTTTTCATTATTCGGTTTCAAGTTAAAAGTGTTGTAAGGTAATGTTGTCAACTTCTGAAGGTACAAAATTAAACAAAATTTTGAAATTTCAATGCATCGGCCTTTTGAACAAAAAACGCACTCCAACGGTTTTATACACAACAGGTAACACTGCCTGAGACACGAATTTAATCGTATGAAAAGAGACGGTCAATTGGAGAGTATCTGGCAATCGATGGGTAAACACTATGGACAAGAAAATCTAGCTCCGAACGAACAGTTCAACGTGGTCATAGTGGGCGCCGGAATCACAGGCATTACATGTGCGCTGATGCTTCAGAAAAAAGGAGTGAAATGCATCCTTGTGGAAGCCGCCAACATGGGTTTCGGTACCTCCGGAAGTACAACTGCCCACCTGAACAGTTTTTTTGACATTCCTTATTATCTGGTCATCAACAACTTCGGGCTCAACGCCGCGAAGCTGCTCGCTCGAGGCGCCAACGAAGCGCATCATCTCATCAAGGATCACATCAACCTGTATCAGATTTATTGTGATTATTCGGTCCGAAACGGATACCTTTTTTCATTGGATGCGGAACAGGACAAAACGCTTCAAAAAATCATAGAGGGGAATCAGAAAGTGGGTATCGATACCTTTGAGACAGCGGTAAATCCTTTTGGAATCTCTTCTGTAAGGGTGGTGGAAATACCCAATCAGGCACAATTTCACCCGTTAAAGTATCTCAGAATCCTGCTGAAGGAATTCATAAACTCCGGCGGGACATATGTGGAAAACTGCCGGGTCACTTCGGTAGAAAAAGAAGGCCATAAACTGGTTTCCTCTACGACAAAGGGCAACATCATCAGCAATCATCTGATTTATGCGACCCACATTCCTCCGGGCAGCAATATCCTGCATGTCAAAAATACCCCCTACCGCAGTTATGTCATGGCATGTAAGCTAAAAAACGAAAATTACCCGGAGGCGCTGGGCTATGATCTGTCTAAACCATATCACTATTATCGGGTGCATTCGCTCGATGGGGAACAGTTTATCATTGCAGGGGGTGAAGATCACAAAATAGGCGATGTGAATCATGCCTCGGAGAGCTTCAAAAGGCTCGGGAATTATTTGCACCACCATTTTGATATCGAAGAAATAAGCTATCAATGGTCCTCGCAGTTTTACGAGTCCGCCGATGGACTCCCCTACATCGGTCAAATGCCCGACAGTCCCGACAAGGTTTATTGTGCCACCGGTTACAATGGCGACGGGATGATTTTGGGTACCCTTGCGGCCAAAGTGCTCAGTGACATCATCTCAACGGGAAGCAGCATGTATGAGAAACTTTTCCTTCCTTCGCGGGTAAAAAATGCACGGTGATGCTGGATATAAAAATGCTCTGTATATAAACCGGGGGCATATCTTCACAGATACACCCCCAGTTAAAAGAAAATCAAAAAAAAATATTATATCATATTCTCAATATTCCAGACAAATGCTCGTAAGCCAAGATTGGCAGACTCTTCATCCATCTTCTTGAGATAGTTCAACAGGAAAGGTACCCTGTCGTCTTCCACCATGGTAAGAATGGCGTTGTTCAACGAGGGCCAGGCGTGCGACCCGTAGTGCGGTATCCCATCCTTGCTGCCGCGTCCGAAGACTTCTTTCCATGAGGTAAATCCCCGTATGTTGAGCGAGCTCAGGTCGTCGACAAGCTGATCGTAGTGCGCCTGGTCTAATAATATCATTACTGCTTTCATTTATTGCAATTTATTTTGTGATACGTTGTTACAAAAACTCCTTCTTTTAAGCGGTCTGCACTGAAGCATCGGAGATCTGTTTATTTTCTTGTGTTTGATTGTGATGCTTACGCCTGCTGCGTTTCACCCCATTTCCACCAAAAATTGAGTAGAGCGCCGGTATCAGGATTAGTGTCACGATGGTTGAAAATGTCATTCCACCAATAATCGCGATACCAAGCGACTGCCACATCTCCGACCCCTGACCGGTACCAATGGCCAAGGGAATCATACCAAGAATGGTGGTGAGGGTGGTCATTAAAACAGGACGTAACCTCGATTTTCCACCATCCACAACGGCTGCCTTGATAGACAATCCACGCTCACGGTTCAGATTGATATAGTCCACAAGCACAATACCGTTCTTTACCACCATACCCACCAACATAACCAGTCCGATGAGTCCCATGATTCCAAGTGGTTCACCCGTCACTGCCAGCAAGAGCAACGAACCGATAAATGCAAAAGGAATGGAAAAGATGATGATGAACGGATAGGTGAGCGATTCAAATTGCGAGGCCATTACAATATATACCAGTAAGACAACGATGACAATCAACATGATTAACTCGGAGAAAGCCTCTTGCTGGTCTTCGAGCGAACCGCCTATCTCTACTTGCGTGCCCATGGGAATGTCCATCGTTGCAATGGTACTGCTCACATCGGCGGCCACTTCGCTCAAGGCCCGATTATGCAACGAACCGCTTACCGTGACCACGCGTTCACGGTCTTTGCGCTCTATGGCAGGAAGCGATGAATTTTCAACCACCCTACCCAAATCACGTACACGAACCCCTACGCCCATCGGATTGTATATCAATATATTTTCGACATCCTCAATGGATTGACGCGATTCTTCGGTATAGCGGACACGAATATCATATTCTTCTCCTTCTTCGCGATAACTTGTCGTGGTAAGACCATTGATGCGATTGCGCACTGCACTTGCCGCGGTAGCCATGGAAAGACCATTCAGAGACAGTTTCTCCCTGTCGAATTCTATTTGATATTCCATGCGATAATCTTTTCGCGATATGGTGACGTCGCGCAGCCCTTCAATATTTTCCAGTTTTGTCTTCATTTCCGCAGCAAGCTTGTCGGTTTCGGCAAAATCGTATCCATAGATTTCCACATCCATGGTACTGGAACCCATACCCGATGAGTTTCCTCCAGGCGTTACCACGAACTTACTGATAGACGGCATCGCGGCGAGATCTTTACGAAGATCATCAGAAAGATCGTCTACTGATCTGTTTCTGTACTTAGCTTCTACGGTGCGTACACTAAAACTCATGATATTGGGTCCATTATCCTGAATGGAAGCAAAGATATTGTCGTCGTCGGCCGGTCCCACTGTAAAAGAATTGATCTCTACCTCGGGATACTTCTCTTTGATCAACTGGTTGATCTGCATACCCGTTTGCTTGGCCAACTCCATTCTTGTACCTGCAGGTAATTCAACCGTCATGCTAATTGTATTGTTATCGGAGGTGGGCATGAACTCTGTTTTCAGAGTCAATGCCGATACGACTGCGCCCACGATAAAGATGACGAGAATGACCCCGATGGTCTTTCCACGTTTTTTCACCACAAAATTAAGCAGCCGCGCATAGAGAATGTCTATTTTGTCAAGCACGGGAAGGATTCGCTTGTTGTACCATTTATCGAATTTTGTGGTTTTCAATTCCTTGTTCGACCGGAGCATTTTGGCACTCATCATCGGGGTGAGCGTCAATGCAATGATCATGGATAGCACGATGATGATGGTAACCATCCATCCCAACTGCTTAAACATGATCCCTGCCATACCTCCTACCATGGTCATAGGCAAGAAAGCGGCTACAATGGTCAAGGTAGATGCGATAACGGAAAGAGATACTTCTTCCGTACCATATACGGCTGCTTGTTTGGGGTGGCTGCCTCTTTCAATGTGTGTCGTAATATTCTCCAGAACCACAATGGCGTCGTCCACCACCATGCCAATACAGATGGAGAGCGCCGATAACGATATGATATTGATGGTGTTACCCGTGAGATAGAGATAAATGAACGAGCCAATAAGAGAAATGGGGATGGCAATCATGATGATGATGGTAGCCCTCCATCTGCCCAGAAATAACAACACAATGACACCGACAATGATCAGGGCAAGCAGGATGGTTTCGAGCAAACTACTGATGGATACTTTCACATTCTCCGACGTATCCATAACGGTTTCAATGTGAATGTCGGGAGGCAGATTCTTCTGGTATTGTGGCAGCAGCTCTTTCACTGCATCAACAATATCCACAGTATTGGCTCCTGTTTGTTTTTGAATCATAATGGTAGCGCTCCGCCGACCGTTTGTGAAACTTTCCATGACGTTCGACTGAACAGTATCGTTTACGGTGGCCACATCTCTCAAATAGATGCTCTGACCCTGGCTGATGCCGATCACCATGTCATTCAATGCACTGCTTTCCTCTATTTCACCCTGAAGACGCAACATGTAGGTTTGAGAACCCACATTGAGGTTTCCTGCAGGGATGTTCACGTTTTCAGCAGCAATTTTCTGGGC
>CAZRRC010000118.1:0-1547 GCA_964602395.1 uncultured Proteiniphilum sp.
GTGAGCAGCAGAACGAGCAAGATAAGATTGGTGTTTTTTATGATTTGCATGATGGGAGCGTGTTACCTCTCGTTGATGTAAACTGATCACAAATTAACAAAGAAATGCAAGAAGAACGAAATGTTTTGAAAAAAAATATGAGAGACAATATGGTAAAGAGTTTCAACTGTATCAAACATGTTTACCTGTTCAGGTCATTTGAGAATAACTGATGATAGATGGAATCGAGGTAATTGGTTTTATTTGTTTGGAATAAATTGTGTAGTTTTGCAGGAGATCAATCACCCCATTATGACCCCGTTTCTCTATAAAGTAGCGCAGCAGTTTTATACACAATACGGTAATGAGCTTTACCGCTATACCTTTGTACTTCCCAACCGCCGTGCGGGATTGTTTTTGCAGAAATACCTGGCGGAGATTGCCGGCAAGCCGCTCTTTTCTCCTGCAATATTTACCATCCAAGAGCTGTTTGCATCGTTTTCCTCCTATCAACTTGCCGACAGGATTGAGATGTTGGTGATGCTCTACAGCCATTTCGGGAAAATAAGTGGCTCCGCAGAATCGTTTGACGATTTTCTTTTCTGGGGTGATATGTTATTGAACGATTTCGATGAGGTGGACAAGTACCTGATTGATGCAAAGCAACTATTTCGAAACGTGCACGACTTCAGGTTGCTCGATGACGACCTCACCCATCTGACCGAAGAGCAGATCAGTGCCATCCGTCGTTTTTGGACTCACTTCATGCCGGTGGAGGGAAGTGAAACCAAGCAAAAGTTTCAGGAGACCTGGAAGATACTGTACGAACTGTATAATTCTTTTCGAAGTGAACTGCACGAGAAAGGGCGTGCTTATGAAGGAATGATATTTCGGGAGATAGCAGAAAGGGCGAAGGCAGCAGAAGAGAGAAACTGGAAAACTGAGCGTTTTATATTTGTAGGGCTGAATGCGCTTACACCTGCTGAAACAGCATTGCTGGAGTATCTCAGGAATTGTGGTATGGCCGATTTTTACTGGGACTATGACTCACCACTGGTGCGCGATCCACAAAATAAAGCTTCGTTTCGGGTTGCGGAGAACCTTTCCCGTTTTCCGTCAGATTTCATGCTAAGCCAGCCGGAGGAGGAGATAGAAAAGCCCGAAATTGAGGTCATTGCTGTCCCGTCTGGGGCTGGCCAGGCTAAACATGTGACTCACATCTTATCCCGGTTAATTGAGTCGGGGGCTATTCCCCATCCCGATGAAGCCATCAATACGGCCATCGTACTGCCAGACGAGAACCTGTTGTTACCTGTTCTTTATTCCATTCCACAGGAAATAGGAAAGATCAACGTGACCATGGGATATGGCCTTTCGCATGCTTCCATATCCAGTCTGGTAGAACATCTCGCACTGCTGCAGCAGAACCTGCGTAGCTACAACGGGGAGACGGCATATTATCACCACCATGTAAAAGCGCTACTCAACCACCCGCTGGTGAAAAGAGTGGCCATCAAGGAAGCCGAATTGCTGAAGACGCACATGCTTGCTTTTAACCGCATTGTGGT
>CAZRRC010000118.1:1647-5537 GCA_964602395.1 uncultured Proteiniphilum sp.
AAGAGATGACGGTGGAGACCTGGTTCGGACTTCTGAAAAAGCTGGCGCGCAGCATCAGCGTCTCCTTCAGTGGAGAGCCATTGTCGGGCATGCAGGTAATGGGCGTGCTGGAAACTCGCAGCCTCGATTTTGAAAATCTGATCATCCTTTCGATGAATGAGGGCGTTTTCCCAGTGAAAAATGCTGCCAACTCATTTATTCCCTATACTTTGAGAAACGGTTTCTCCCTCCCAACTCACGAGCATCGTGATGGCACCTACGCCTATCATTTTTACCGGATGATCAGTCGTGCCAAACGGATCTTCATGCTCTACGATACGCGTACAGAAGATGTGCAAAGCGGGGAGGTAAGCCGTTATTTTTATCAGCTGAAGTATCTTTATCATCCCTTCTTTCACATCTCTGAAAGAGTGGTGACCTATGACGTGTCGTCGCCCGAGGTGCAGCCTGTGACTGTAAAAAAAACAGAAGAGGTAATGCACAAGCTGGATGATTTTCGGGCAGGAAAGGAGAAATATCTCTCGGCGTCGCTGATCAATAATTACATCGACTGTCCATTGAAATTCTATTTTACCGCAGTAGAAGGTCTCTCAGAAGAAGCAGAAGTGCAGGAGTCGGTCGAAGCGGATGTGTTTGGTTCCATCTTTCACCGACTGATGGAGATCATCTACAACCGCTACCTCAATAAGACTGTCACACCCGATGTGCTCAGCGCCATTGCCAAAGATGAGCTTTATCTGACTGACATATTGAAAAAGGCTTTTGCCCGCTATTATTTCCGGGATGAGGAGAACCCCCGGCCACTTGAAGGACAGCATTATCTGATTGGTGAGATCCTGCAAAGTTACGTGAAGCAGACTCTCAGGACGGATAAGCAGTTCACCCCATTTCAATATATTGCTTCGGAATACAGATTTCGTGCTGCTTTCCCGGTAAAGGAAGGATTGATACTGAATTTCAAAGGAATCATCGACCGCATCGACAGGGTGGGAGACAACCTACGCATTGTTGACTATAAAACGGGTGATGGCCCCATCGCATTCACAGAGATGGCACAGTTGTTCGATGCTTCAAAATATAAGCGACCCTACCAGATTCTGCAGCTCTTTGTGTATGCTCTTTTTTATCTCCAGGAACATCCTGGCGACCGGGTCGCTCCTGCACTCTATTACCTGCGTTCGGTTTTTGGTGACTTTAACCCATCGGTCTGTCACGACAAGCATCCCATCGAAGACATATCGGTTTATATGCCGGAATTCAGTGCCATGTTCCGTTCTCTGTTGGAAGAGATCTTTGATCCGGCTGTACCCTTTTCACAAACTCCGAACGTAAAGAACTGCGAATGGTGTGCCTTCAAGGATATTTGTAGCAGATAAATACTGCTGCGGGTGGCTTTGTGCTTGCCGCTGATAATCTTATGCCCCCTTGGTGCGCTTCTTTTTCACCGACTGTAGGAGGAGGACAACAGCTGTCAGTAACATGATGAGGAGCGCTGCGTAAGCAATGCCATCCGTTATTTTAATGCTTTGCGGATCGAAGCGGAACTCAATGGTGTGAGTCCCTTCCGGAACAGGAAGTGCACGCAGCGTGTAGTTCACGCGGATCATCTCCGCCGGTTCTCCGTCAATACTGATCTGCCACCCTTTGGGATAATAGACCTCGGAAAAAACAGCCAGTTCCTCTTTTTTTGCATCCACCGCATAAGTGACAAAATCGGAGTCGTAATCGATCAGGGTGATTGTTGACGCTGAATCGACCGGAGATGGCACAAACCCGGTTTGAAATTTCTCCAAAACCGGCGCATATTTCCTGTCTGCCACCGCCTCTTTCCGTAGATCCATGGTCCCCAGAGCATCGATCTCTTCATCCGCACTTTCCACAAATGTGAGTTCATCTACAAACCAGGCATTGCCCATGGCATAGGGATTTTCAACAGGGATGGTACCTCCCCCCTGCGCAGGCATGACGATCCACTTGGCATTGAGCATGTTCAGCACTTTAAACCGTTCGGCATCCACCGAGTCAAGCCTGCCTTGTGTGTTGATGATATCTTGTTGCAATGCCATCATTTCACTGGTGATATGTCGGTCTATCAAATCCTGATAGCGTCGTAGTTTGGCCGCATGATAGCCACCGATGACCTTGTGCCAGTAAGGGGTGACGCCGTCGTTAAAAGTGCTGGTAGCCAGGTTTAGTACCCGGTAATATTTTGTGCTGTCCTGCAGGATGATCTCGTCTGTAGGCGATTTGGTAAACAACTGTTGCTGGTTGGCTGAGGGCACAAAGTTGCCATCATGCAGGTAGCGCTTGTTCACGCTCCACATATCTATCAGGCAGAGCAGCAGCAGGGCGGCGACCATCCATGCTGCCTTTAATTTCTTCTGTAAATAGAGCCAGACCAGTGCCGCTCCGATGGCAATGACAATGAAGCTTCGCCAGGCATCGGCACTGAATAGCGCCACACGCATATCGGTGAGGTTCCCCATCACAGCCTGAACGTGTTCAGGGGGTAGTGATTGCAATGCCATCATCTCGGAGGAGGAAATGAAGGAGGAGAAGAACAGCCTGGGAGCAATTGCAAACAGGAGTGCGACGCCGGCGGTGAGTCCCAGGCTTGTATAGAGGGCTTTGCGATTGTCTTTAATCAGTTCCGGTTTATCAATGATCTCTTTCAGGGTGAGTGCCGCCAACAGGGGGATACAGAATTCAGCCACCACCAGAATAGAGGAGACCGCCCTGAACTTGTTGTACATCGGCACGTAATCGATAAAGAAATCGGTCAGCGGCATAAAGTTTTTTCCCCACGAAAGCAGAATCGAGAAAACGGTTCCCGCGAGCAGGGCCCATTTGAGCGGACCCTTTACGATGAAGAGCCCGAGAATAAACAGGGCCAAAACGAATGCCCCCACGTATACCGGCCCCGAGGTGCCGGGTTGTTCTCCCCAGTACTGTCCTATCTGCCCGTATAACTGGCTGTATTCGGGCCGCGCCTTGCGCATCGCCCGTTCATTTTCAGAGATGGGGACTGAAGCTCCTCCTTTGGTATTGGGCACCAGCAATGTCCATGTTTCACCCACACCGTAACTCCATGCAGTGATATAATCGCGTTCAAGCCCGTTAGCGGTTATGTTTTCTTCTCCGTGATGGGTCAGCTCCGACTTGCCACGCATGGTCTCTTTCGCGTATTCGTAGGTGTGATAGAGGTTGCTGGTGTTGGCTGCAATGCCAATAATTCCGGCGATAAACAGCACGGCAGTCGACCGGAGGAAGTCGGGAACCTGTTTTTTACGGATGGCATCTGCCATGAAAGCAATCACCATAAACAACATCACAAACAGGAAGTAATAGGTCATCTGTATGTGGTTGGCTGATATCTGGAAAGCGACGAAAATCATGAAAAGGAGTCCCCCCAGCAGATACTTTTTGCGGTATATGTAAATCAGACCAGCGATTGTGGGAGGAATATAGGCCAGGGTAATAAATTTCCAGATATGTCCAGCGGCAATCAGAATGAAGAAGTAGGACGAAAATGCCCAGACAATGGCTCCCAAGGCACTAGTCAGTGGAGACACCTTCATGGATCGCATCAGGATATAGAACCCCAGCAGCATGATGAACACCAGATAAACATAATTCGGCAAAAACAGAGAATAGACTTTTTTAGCCAGATCCTGTGGCTTGCTGGAGTCGTAAGTGGGGCTCATCTGGTAGGAGGGCATGCCACTGAACATGGAGATGTTCCAGCGACTGCGTTCACCGTCGTGGCGTTCCATATAATCACGCTGTTCCTGTCCCTGTCCGATGGCAGCCAGTGAGTCGTGCTGCGCAATTGCCCGCCCTTCCATCACTGCTGGAGCAAAATAGATGAATGAGACGAGAATGAATCCCAG
>CAZRRC010000119.1:0-5488 GCA_964602395.1 uncultured Proteiniphilum sp.
GGTACCTTTCTGCATGGGTACAAAAATAAAGTCGCCATGCTCCGACTCGCTGAACTTCTCTTCACCCAGTCGTTTGATCAGGGTCATCTTCTGCCCCATCCTTCCTCCCAGGGGGAGCACCATCCACCCTCCTACACGCAGTTGCTTTAATAACTTCTCCGGGACTACATCGGGAGCCGCTGTCAGCAGGATCTTATCAAAAGGAGCTTCTTCCGGCAATCCTTCGTAACCGTCTCCAAAAAAGAGATGGGGGTAGTAACCCAGTCTGTGGAGCGTCGCTTTTGCGGAGAGATGCAACGCTTCATATCGTTCAATACTATACACAACAGCACCCATCTCGCATAGGATGGCAGCCTGATAGCCGCTCCCGGTGCCTATCTCCAGAACTTTTTCTCCTGGCTTCAATCCCAACAGTTCACTCTGATAGGCTACTGTGTAGGGTTGGGATATGGTCTGCCCCTTTTCAATCGGCAGCGGCTTATCCAGATAGGCATAATCCCGCAAACTCGCATCAATAAATTCCTCCCGCGCAACAG
Source organism: uncultured Proteiniphilum sp. (assembly GCA_964602395.1). Lineage (GTDB taxonomy): Bacteria > Bacteroidota > Bacteroidia > Bacteroidales > Dysgonomonadaceae > Proteiniphilum. The sequence goes on from CAZRRC010000119.1 coordinate 537, forward strand.
AGGCTATGGCGGCCAGCACCCTCTTGTCACGGATTCCTTTACGTTCCAGCTCGCGGGCAAGCTTTTCGGCTTGGGGATGATTCTGCGGGGGATTGTTGCTCATTTGGGTTTCTTTTTGTCGGTTCACTGTTTGTGAGGGGCAGGTTGCAGTCAGACAGCAGTACAGGGTCACAAAGAACAGGAACAGGATTTTACTTCTACTTGTTCTCATCGTTGCGGTTCATTGATTGACCTGACAAATATAATGATATTGAAATAAAAATTGTATATTTCGCCCAATTTTACACAAAGCACAGAGAGCATGAGAAAAGCAATTTATATATTTTTCTTGTGGATCTTTTCACTATTCCATCTTATGTCACAGATCAACGAAATAGAGCAGCTGATTGAAGAGGTACAAAGAAAGTATGTACCGGACCAGCGGGTGGAGATATTCAGCGTAAAGGCTTCCCGAGATGCCGGCACCCTCCAGCTTATTGGCAAAACCACCAGTGAAGCTGCATATCTGGCTCTGATGAGGGAGGCAAGAAAGATATCTCCACAAATAAAAGAGAGCATCTTGTTGTTGCCCGACAAAGCGCTTGGAGAAGAGAACCTGGGAGTCATCTATAATTCTGTGGGAACACTTCGTGCCGAACCTCGTTATGGATCAGAACTGGTTTCGCAGGTTCTACTTGGGATGCCGGTGAAGATATTGGAGAGGCAGGGCGGATGGCTACGAATACAGACTCCAGACAGATATATCGGCTGGATAAGCGGATCGGTTAAGCAGATGTCACAGATGCAGATGCAGCAATACTTGAAACAACCTAAAGTGGTTGTCACTGCCCTCTCTGCCTCTTCTTTTGCCAATACGGGGATTGAATCACTGCCGGTTTCCGATCTGGTGGCCGGCAATATGCTGGTGCTGCAGTCGGTGGAAGTATCGTGCTATCGCGTGCAGTATCCCGATGGGCGCGAAGCTTATGTACAAAAAACGGATGCAGTGGAAGTGTCAGAATGGGTAAAGGATATCAAATTGAATGGAGAGAATGTGGTCAACACGGCTTTTCGGTTCATGGGCATTCCTTACCTCTGGGGTGGCACTTCAGCCAAAGGGTTGGATTGTAGCGGATTCACCAAAATGGTGTATTTCCTGCATGGAATAATTCTGGCGCGCGACGCCTCACAACAGGTGTTTTATGGGAAGCTGGTTGATGAGTCCGGTCATTTTGATGAGGTTCAGCCGGGAGACTTGCTTTTTTTCGGCACGAAGGCAACGATCGAAAGTCCCTTGGAGCGTGTGGTGCACGTGGGTATTTATATCGGAAACAAACGATTCATCCATGCATCGGATTATGTCCACATCAACAGTTTTGATCCGGCTGATCCGTTGTACGATGAATTTAACGCCCATCGTTACCTGCGTGCCAAACGTGTCATTGGTGAGGTGAACAATGAAGGGATTGAGGAGCTTTTAAAAAACAGCTTCTATCAATCGTACCAACAATAACAAATGAAACAAGACCGTCGCCATTTTTTGAAAAAATCAATCGTTGCAGCTGCCGCATTGATAGCTCCCTCGCTTATTATGCAAGCGGCGTCTCATAAAACCACAAGATCATCATCCAAAATGAAATTATCCTGGACTCCATACGATTTACAGTTAAGACATACCTTCACCATATCCGGTTTTTCCCGGAAAACCACGCCTGTAGTACTCGCCAGGTTGGAATACGACGGTCTTGCCGGTTACGGAGAAGCCTCGCTGCCGCCTTATCTGGGTGAAACGCAGGCTTCAGTAATTGAATTCCTGAAAAAGGTGGACCTATCAGGATTCTCAGATCCCACACATCTGGATGAGATTTTAATGTATGTAGATTCTATTGCTCCTGGCAATACCGCGGCCAAGGCTTCTATCGATATAGCCCTGCACGATCTGGCAGGGAAGATCATGGGTAGTTCCTGGCACAAGATCTTTGGACTGGATAAGCGGGATGTGCCCGATACCACATTCACCATCGGAATAGACAGCGATGAGATGGTCCGCGAAAAAACGAGTGAAGCGATGGGTCGTTTCCATATCCTCAAAGTGAAGGTAGGAGGTCCCGATGACAAACGGATGATTGAAGCCATTCGCTCGGTTACTGATCTGCCGTTGGCAGTAGATGCCAATCAGGGTTGGAAAAACCGGAATGAGGCTTTGGAGATGATCTGCTGGATGAAAGAAAAAGGGGTGGTGATGGTGGAGCAGCCTATGCCCAAGACGGAAATAGACCATATTGCCTGGTTGACCCAGGAGAGCCCACTTCCCATCTTTGCCGATGAATCGGTACAGCGGCTCGCCGACGTGGAGCGACTGAAAGGCGTTTTTTCGGGGATCAATATCAAACTAATGAAATGTACCGGAATGCACGAGGCGTGGAAAATGCGCCAGCTTGCACAATCGATGGGAATGAAGGTGATGATGGGTTGTATGACAGAAACATCCTGTGCCATATCGGCAGCAGCACAACTCTATGCGGACATGGATTTTGCAGATCTCGACGGGGCATTGCTCATTGCCAACGACTGCTTCGACGGTGCCACACTGGAAAATGGCAAAATCATCGCCTCCGACAAACCGGGTATTGGCGTTGTACCAAACAGGGAACTTACCTTCAGTCGGTAAACACACCAGTTTAAATAACCAGTTCCTGAAATAGTCGATCGAATGTTTTATCCAGGTCGTAGGTCTTTCCGGCATGCACAGACGATGTCTGGATGATGGAACTGCGGGTGGCGGTGAGCCAGCGGAAGCGCTCAGGGATATCCAGCAGGGCAATAGGACCATAATCTTTATTGCCTTCAGCGATCTGTTTGAGTGTCTCCAAATTTTTGATCACATCCTCATAGTCTGTTTCTGCCTGCATCAACCGGTATTTCTCCGGACACAGATGCGTGGCCAGGCGGATATATTTCGCTTCTTTCGAAAAAAGAATCAACCCGATGTTGAAGAACTCCTCCCGCTCCACTTTCGGCACCATGCGAATGACCGCGTAATGATATAATTTATCTTTTTGCATCGTGGGCACTGTTTAGAAAAAGGTGGGAATTCTGCAATCGTGTTTTCATAAACCGGAAATAGATATCCCTGATTGCTTCGGGTGTTTCTGTTGTGCGCGGCCAGCGAAGCCAGTCGTCCGGAATCAGTTCGGTAATCTTGTACAAGAGCTCGTCCGTTAACAACGCTCTCCCCAATCGATCCACCTCTTCGAGCATCGATGCCTGAGGCAACAGCACATGATCCTTGATATGCGGGAAGGAATTGTGGGCTTGTTTATCAAAATCTCTCCACCCATGATGAAAATAGAAGGAGGCTCCATTGTCGATGACCCACAGTTCTCGGTGCCACCATAACAGATTGGTGTTGTTGAAGGTACGATCTATATTGGTGGTGAAAGCATCGAGCCATACAATTTTTGATGCCGTGAGCGGATCGACTGTCATGGTGGAATCATAGGCAATGGCTCCCGAAAGGTAGTGCATACCCAAGTTAAGACCTTTGCTGCTTTTCAGCAGATCTTGTATCTCCTCATCTCCTTCGGTGCGGCCAAAATCTGCATCGAGGGTGGCAAAAACCAACTCTGGGATATTCAATCCCAATATAGCTGCAATTCTACCTCCCAACAGTTCCGAAATCAACATCTTGGTGCCATGCCCTGCACCCCGGAACTTCAGTACATACTTAAAGCCGTCGTCCGCCTCCGCCAGAGCTGGCAGCGAACCACCTTCACGCAGGGGTACAATGTAACGCATCACCCGAACGGTGCGCAGAGAAAGGTCTTTTTCCATTCGGCAAATATAAAACAAAACAGGAACTCTTGGGAAGAATTGGCGTTGAAAGTAGGAAGAATCTTAAATCTCCTCAGATTCAATTAAGGTGCAACCGGCGGTATACATCTCTTGTAGTGCTCTTTTGCCGTCTCCGGGCTCTACATTGACGGCAGCGATGGCATCGGTGATTACATAGGTGTGAAATCCCTGTTTTACCGCATCAAGGGCGGTCTGCTTTACGCAGTAGTCTGTAGTCAGCCCGCAAATATATAGTGTTGTGACTTCCTGATCGTGGAGATATTGGGCAAGTGCTATGTTCGTCGCCTCAAAAGCAGAATAGCCATCGTCCCTGTTATTGGTCCCTTTTCTCAGTTTCTGGTCGATTTTACTGCTGTGCAGAGCTGGATGAAACGCTGCTCCATACGTATCGGCTATACAATGTGGCGGCCATTTCTCAAAATGTACTGAATCAGCCGGATGCCAATCCTGTGAAGAGATCATCAAATCGAACTTTTCCATCAGTCCGTTGATTACGGGGATCACTTTGTCGCCATCTTTCACTGCCAGGGATCCACCCGGACAGAAATCGTTCTGCACATCCACAATCAACAATGCTTTTTTCATTTTCGCTTTTTTCTCTCTATAACAACTGAATCATTAAGGTGTTCAGATTCACCTTTGCTCATGTTGCATCCTGAAAATGACAACATGAAATAATTGCATGGATATATCCGTCAGGAGCACGTTGTTGAAAGAAATGTTGTATTTTTGCGCAATTTTTTTACTGAAAGATGAACTATTTACTTACTATCGGACTGTTGGTTGTCTCCAACGTTTTCATGACCCTGGCCTGGTACGGCCATCTGAAACTGGCCGAATTCAGCTGGTTCAGCAAATTGCCCCTGCTTGGCGTAATCGTGATCAGTTGGTTGATCGCCTTCTTTGAATACTGTTTTCAGGTACCTGCCAACCGAATAGGATTTGAAGGCAATGGGGGTGGCTTTTCGTTGTTACAACTGAAGGTGATCCAGGAGGTAATTACCTTGGTGGTATTTGCGATCTTCTCCTCAGTGGCTTTTCAAACCCAGATCAGGATGAATCATTTGGTTGGTTTTTTGTTTCTGGTGTTGGCTGTGTATTTTATTTTTAAACCGTAA
>CAZRRC010000120.1:0-5461 GCA_964602395.1 uncultured Proteiniphilum sp.
TAAAAGCCAGCAAGCAGAAGAACGTTACAAGCAGGAATCAATCAACAACTCCAACAGGAAAACAAACGTTTCCCCTTGTTACGATACAGGGTAATGAAATTATTGTCCGGATACATCTCATTCATTTTGAAGAAACAAAGTTAATAAATTGGTTTCTATTCATGAAATGCTTTCATTCTTTCTTTTTCTACATCCTCGATAGTTTTTGCAAGCGGCTTCCCGAGTATCCTGTTGCCAGTTTCCGTAATGAGTATATTCTCTTCGTTCCGGATACCCCCGAAATCGCGGTATTTGTTTACCTGGCTAAAGTTGATACACTCGCTGTTTATGCCATTCGACTCCCAGTACTCTATCAACTCGGGAATAAAGTAAATGCCCGGTTCAATCGTCAACACAAAACCAGGCTCCAACGCTCTTCCCAGTCGCAACGATTTCAGTCCGAACTGCCTACTTTTGTGCTGGCCGCCATACCCCACGATCTCCTCACCCAGACTCTCCATATCATGCACATCCAATCCCATCAGATGTCCGGTTCCACAGGGAAAGAAAAGAGCATGTGCCCCGTTGGCAACCGCCTCACCTGTATCACCTCTGGTGAGTCCCAGCGCTTTGAGCCCATCGAAAATGATGGCTCCCACCGCCAGATGAACCTCTTTGAAATTAACTCCTGGCTGCGACAGTGCAATGGCGCTGTTGTGTGCCGCCAGGGTAATGCTGTAAATATCCTTTTGTCTTTCAGTGAATTTCCCAGATACGGGAAAGGTACTGCTCATATCACCCGCGTAACCAAGTGGCGTTTCATACCCGGCATCCAACAAGAACATGTCGCCCTTTTTGAGCTGATTGCCGTGATAATGATTGTGCAGAAACTGGCCGTTTATGGTGCCAATGATGGGGAAAGAGAGATTTCCACCCGCGGCAATGGCCACCTCATGAACTTTCGCAGTCACCATGGCTTCGGTCATTCCTTCTCGAGCATAATGCATGGCAGCCAGGTGCATATCGGCAGTGACAGAAACTGCTTTTTCAATCTCTTCTATCTCCTCATCTGATTTAATATTTCGCTGATTCGCCACTGCCGTGATAAAGGAGACGCTACTTTTCTGCGTCACTTCGTCGGGACGATAGCGCAGGTATTCTGTCAGTTGCAAGATATGTTCACCCCGATAGGGAGGCAGATACCTGACACAGCTTGGGTCTGTGTGGTGGATCATCTTCCTGAAATCAGACAGGCATGCTGTGGAACTTATTCCGACCAATTGAGCCAACTCACTGAGAGCAGGCTGAGAACCGGTCCATACGATGGAGTCGATGGTGGGGTCATCACCGAAGATGGTTTCTTTGTCTTCATCTACATCGATCCAGCCAATCAGGCCAGGTTTGCTGATGCCAAAATAATAAAGGAAGGTACTGTCCTGCCGGTAACAATAGGTGTTATCGGCATAATTGATGCCACACTCACCATTACCCAAAAACAGCAATTTCCCTGTTTTGAATGATGCTTTGAGTTGTTTTCTTCTGTTGGTATAGATCTCTTTCCTGAACATGATCGGTAAAATGCGGTTTATTGTATTCCTTTGATCCACTTTCGTGCTTCCTCTATCATGGTGTCTTTGTTTTTTTCCTTGTCGCTATCCTTCATACTGACGTAGATATCGGGTTCCACCCCGAACTCAATATGTTCTTTCTCTGCATTGAACATGGGCGATGCGGAGAAACGAATGGACCAGCCGTTGGGCAGTTCCGAGGTGAAAGGAAGTCCGCTGCCACCACCGGTCTTATCGCCCATCACCAACACGTTGGGGGCGTATTTCATGATACTGACAAACTCGTTGGTGGCGCTGTAACATCCCCGGTTGGTGAGCACAACCACCGGCTTCTGGTAACGCACTCGATTGGAGCTTTCCACGTATTTCGGATAGAACGGGGAAAAATCGTTGTGTCCCGGTCCTACTTTATGGGAGATATAACCAATATGTTGGCGTTCATTGAAAAAACGGCGGGTGATTCGTTCCACGTTGGTCAGACTCCCCCCGCCGTTGTTTCTTACATCGATAATGAGACCATGACAAATGGCCATTCTGTTTAAGATCTGATCGAGGCTGCTCTCTCCCACATCGTTTGAAAAGCTGCCGTAATAAAGATAACCCACATTGTCTTCCTGAATCTTGTATCGCATTCCGGAAGCAATACTGAAATCTTTTCCCAGATAATGATTCTGAATGGTTGGATCGAAGTTCGCCGGGTAATCGTCCTGCCATTGCCAGTAACGGGTAATATCGTGTGATGCGGCCAGATTCACATGTCCGTCTTTCAACTCCTCAAGCATTTCTCCCATCAGCTTAAAGAGTGCGTCGTTGTTCATATCCGACGTGATGCGGGCGCTGTATTCCGTGTAGACTGCATCCCAGTCGATTTTTTTATAGTCAAAGAAACAATAATTCCGATCGAGAATGGTCCACAGGGCATCAAAATTGCCCCGTGGATGGTTATCGAATTGCATCTCCGTCAACTCACAAGCAGGCAAGAAGAGAAATAGCAACAAAAACAAACCGGATCGTTTCTTCCACTTCATGAGATCAATAAATTTCATCTCCCCTGTAAAATATGGGGGAGATGGGTTAACCCGGGACGAAATATCACGTTAAACGCATGGGATCTTGTCGACTCTCCTTTGGTGTCGTCCCCCTTCGAAAGAGGTATTCAGGAAAGTAACAAGGATCTCATAAATCTGTTCATCGTTCAGAAAACGACCCGGAAGAGAGAGGATGTTGGCATCGTTGTGTGCCCGTGCATAATATGCAATCTCCGGACTCCAGCACAATGCCGCCCGTATCCCCTGATGCTTGTTCACCGTCATGTTGATGCCATTGCCGGAAGCGCATATGGCAACTCCGGGATAGCATTCACCGTTTTCAACAGCCACGGCAAGGGGGTGAGCATAGTCGGGATAATCGGTACTGTCTAAAGAATAGGTTCCAAAATCCTTGTAAGGAATACCTTGCTCTTCAAACTTTTTTATGATCATCTGTTTCTTGTCAAAACCGGCATGATCAGATCCAATCCCAATGGGTTTTTCTGAATGATCGAATAGTGACATATCAATCGGTTTTTATTTTTTACAAGATTTTTTTTACCTGTTCATATACATTCTTTCCGGTATATCCCAGTTTTTCGTCGAGTACCTGGTAAGGTGCAGAGAAACCGAAAGAATTCATGCCCCACACCGAGCCGTCGGCGCCAACAAGTCCTTCCAGCGTAACGGGCAAGCCTGCGGTCATACCAAATTTCTTTTTACCTTTCGGCAATACCGATTGCTGGTATTCGGCCGATTGAGCCCGGAACAATCCTTCGGAGGGAACAGAGACGATGCGTACTTTCACTCCGTCGGCACGCAGTAGGGCGGCACCCTCCACCAGGGTGGCGACTTCCGATCCCGAAGCCAATAGAATTACATCGTAATTGTCTTCATCTTCCACAACATAGGCACCTTTGTTGGCCTGTAGTGCTTCCTGGAAGCGTGATTCACCGGCAGGAAGATCTTTGATATTCTGACGGGAGAGAATCAGGCCAGTGGGAGTCTGCTTGTTTTCGAGTGCCATTTTCCAGGCAACCGTCGTTTCGTTGGCATCGGCAGGGCGAAGGACCAGCATGGAGTTTTGTCCATGGTGATTTTGCAATTTCTCCAGCAATCTGATCTGAGCTTCCTGCTCCACAGGTTGGTGTGTGGGGCCATCCTCACCTACGCGGAACGCATCGTGTGTCCAGATAAAAATTACCGGTGTTTCCATCAGCGCAGCCACGCGAATCGAGGGTTTCATATAATCCGAGAAGGCGAAGAAAGTACCACAAGCCGGTATCACACCACCATGCAGGCTCATTCCAATGCAGAGACACGACATGGTAAATTCGGTAACACCTGTCTGCAGGAAGGAACCGGAAAAGTCCCCCTTTTTGAATGCTTTGGTATATTTCAAAAAGCCGTCTGTCTTGTCGGAGTTGGAGAGGTCGGCAGAAGCTACTACCATATTGTCTACCTGCTGTGCCAGTACACCCAACACAGTGGCAGAGGCGGCACGTGTGGCACTGCCCGACTTCTGCGGTATGGCTGCCCAGTCGATTTCAGGCAGTTCGCGCGAGAACCATTTCTGTTTCTTTACAGCCAATTCGGGATTTTGTTTTTCCCATTCCATTTCTTGTGCCTTCTTTCTGGCTGCAATTTCCTTCAGTTCCAGCATCCTTTTTTCATAAAGTTGCTTTACTTCGGGGAAGATTACAAATGGATTTGCGGCATCGCCACCCAGGTTTTTGATTGTCTGATCGAAGTCGGCTCCGGCAGCGCTGAGTGGTTGTCCGTGCGTGGACACCTTGCTTTCAAATGAACTGCAGTCCGCAGCCACTGCACCGCGTCCCATGATGGTATTTCCAATAATAAGAGTAGGTTTCTCTTTTTCTGCTTTGGCCTCAGTGAGTGCCTTGCGAATCTCCTCTACATTGTTACCGTCGATGGTAATTACTTTCCAGTTCCAGGCCTGATATTTTTTCGCCACGTCTTCACTGGTCACTTCGGAGGTGGTTGTGGAGAGCTGTATGTTATTGGAGTCGTAAAACATAATCAGATTGCTCAAACCAAGGTGTCCGGCAATGCGGCCCACACCCTGGGATATTTCTTCCTGAATACCTCCATCGGAAATAAAGGTGTAGATGGTATGATCCACCACCTCACCGAGTCTTGCCTGCAAGAATTTGGCAGCCACAGCAGCACCAGCTGCAAAGGCATGTCCCTGCCCCAGTGGTCCGGAAGTATTCTCTATACCCCGGTTTAAATCTATTTCAGGATGTCCCGGTGTAGGGCTGCCCCACTGCCTGAATTCCTTCAACTCATCCAACGAAAATTTACCACTCAAACAAAGCACTGAATAGAGCATGGGTGACATGTGTCCCGGATCGAGGAAGAATCGGTCCCGTAACTCCCATGTAGGATCCTCGGGATCATACTCCAAAAATTCTGAGAACAGGACATTGATAAAATCTGCTCCCCCCATGGCTCCTCCGGGATGTCCCGATTTAGCCTTTTCTACCATCGACGCCGAAAGTATCCTGATATTATCGGCTGCTTTGTTCATAATTGCTTTTTCGTTCATAAGTTATTGGAAATATACCTTTTATATTTTTATTAAATAAATTCAACCATCAGTTAAAGCTAAGAACTAATCTCCGCAAAGATAACCATTTTTTGAAATTATCAGCCTTACAAGAATGATATGTTTGTTCTATTTTATGATATCCTTCATTCATTTTCTTTGTTCAGTGCATTTTTTATGTAGAATGTTGCGATTAAATTGTTACTTTTACAGAAAATGTTATTCGGTCGTTATTTTAATTTATTTAAAGTTTCGCATATTCATAAATTGGGGTATATACAGCTAAAGATGAGACCTATCAATGTTTTGTGGGGACC
>CAZRRC010000121.1:0-5451 GCA_964602395.1 uncultured Proteiniphilum sp.
TAGATCCAACCTTGTACCACCTATGGTATGGAGCCACAAATGGTTCCGGGCTCCTGATCAGCGTAGGTCTAACAGACCGCTCATTCGCTTGGCAGAAGTGTACCTCACCCGCTCAATTATCCGGTTCAATAAAAATGATAAAACTGGAGCAGCAGCCGATTTAAATGTGGTTCGTAACCGCGCAGGGCTTGTAAACATTGAAGCTAATGCACTTACGGCAGATATGATTCACAATGAACGAATAAAGGAAATGGCAACTGAAAATGGTGACAGGACATACTATCTTATCGGTTTGCAGTTGCCAATTGGAATTGGCGACAGAGATCCATCTAAATTCTCGCCTGTTATGCCTCCATACTCGGAATATTACTGGCAGGTACCGGTGGTGGAGCAGAATCAAAACCAGTCGTATCATGGGAATTAGTAGGGTTCGTATTTCAGTATTATTCAAATAATAAAGATGGTTTGAAAGTCACTTTGGTGTCTGCATTTCTGCAAACGTCCAGGGTGACTTTCTTGTCCATGTCAACTCATTGTTTTTGTTATGTTTACCAAAACAATACCAGTGATATTGTTTTTGTTTCTTTCATCACTGAATGCACAAAACAGTCAGCTTGTTCCTTGGAGCAAAGGGAATCTGGATATTCATTTCATCAGTACCGGCCGGGGTAATTCCACCTTTATTCTGATGCCCGACGGCACAACTCTGCTCATTGATGCCGGAGATTTACATGATGATTCGGAACGGCTTACACCTCCTGTCCCGGACCAGTCAAAATCACCGGGAGAATGGATAGCTGATTACATTCATCAGTTTCATCCCTGTAAAAAACAGGCCGCACTGGACTATCTGCTCATTACGCACTACCACGACGATCATATCGGTGTTTTTGCTCCTGCGTCGGCGAAAAAAGATGACGGTAGATATCTGTTATCCGGACTGACCGGAGTTGCCTCAATAATCCCTATCAAAAAAATCATTGATAGCGGGAATGATTTTCGTCCTATGGGAGAAAAAACGGAATCTTCCTTTGTCGATCAACTAAAAGAATACAGGAATTTCATCCAAATCCTGGAAAAAACAAAAGGGGTAGCGTACGAGAAATTTATGGTAGGCTCACATTCTCAAATACGACTTAAAAACGATGCCAACGATTATCCTGAGTTTGTGGTGAAGAACCTGTTCTCTAATGGAGTCATCGCAGCTGTATCTGACAGTAGCGTGGCGATCAGAAAATATAAATCTGGTGATCTTCCGCCGGAAAATGACTTATCGTCGGGTATCCGCATCAGCTATGGGCCATTCGATTTCTATACCGGCGGGGATATTCCCGGTATCGGTCACACCGGAACACCCGACTCCGAAAGCATGGAATCACTGGCAGCCCCCGTAATTGGGAATGTAGATGTGGCTACACTGAATCATCACGGAAACCGAAATTCGCAAAACGAGTTTTATGTGTGCACTCTACAACCCAGAGTGTGGATTGGCCAAAGTTGGACCATTCGTCATCCGGGTGAAGAAGTCTTGAGGCGTATCATGAGTCCCTATGTATATCCGGGCCAACGTGACCTTTTTACAAATGCACTTCATCCTGTGAACGAGAATTACCTCGGTGAGAGTTTGGTCAATCACTACAAATCAAAAAGCGGACATATCGTTGTGCGTGTTTACCCCGGTGGTAACCAATATGATCTTTTCATATTAAATGACCAATCTGCAGATCGGTTTGTGACGGCCAGCTACTCCTATCGCTCCAAATAAATACAACGAAGTATTGAGTACATGACCTCTATCGAAAAAAATTGAAACAGATGAGAAAAATATATTACATCCTATTATTGTGTGTGGGAATTGGGATTTCATGCTCAACACCCAAACAACCCGCGGCATACGTGAATCCTTTTATATCTACACAAGGTGATCACGGTCATTGGCTTCCAGCAGCGTTAACTCCCTTTGGGAAGGTGGAACTATGTCCCGACACCTATCCGGGCAGTCTGACTGCTCACGGCAACTTGGCTCACTCAGGGTATGACTATTCAGATTGGCACATACGAGGTTTCAGTCATTTACACCGAGGAAGTTCAGGAGGCACACGCATTTTTGATCGGGCTGGTGTCATTTCCATTGTACCCTTTATCGGAGAGAAAACCGATACCTTCTTTATCAACCCAGTACTGGAGATCGATAAGACATCTGAATTTGCCAAGGCTGGATATTATGCTGTAACGTTGACGGAGGATCACATCAAAGCGGAGTTAACGGCAACACAGAATGTTGGCATGCACCGGTATACGTTCCCCGAAGGGAGTGATGGTAAGATATTTCTCAATACTGGAAATCGCTCGTTGGGCATGATTTCTTCGTTGAAAGATGAGCATACAATTGAAGGATCGGTAGATGGTTTCTATTTTGTGTTGAAGTCGAATACGCCAATAACAACAACAACTGTTTGGGAAAACGACACACTTATTGCCGGTGATGCACTTAACGGTATCGTCGGAAACGGTATTGTCTGCGATTTTAATCAAACGTCGGAAGAAATACGCTTCAAGGTAGGCATATCCTTCACCGGTTTGGAAGCTGCCTACGAAAACATGGAACATGATTGTCCCGGATGGGATTTTGACCAAGTAAAGGAAGATGCGTTTGCCGAATGGAACGAGGTACTGGGATCCATTGAAGTGGAAGGTAAGAACGAAGAAGACAAGATAATCTTCTACACAGCTCTATACCATAGTTGCTTCCTGCCAGTGGTCTATTCGGATGTCTCCGGCACATACCCCGGACTGGATTGCAATACACACCAGGCTGAAGGGTACAAACATTATGGAGGGTATGCTTTCTGGGATTCGTTCCGCACCAAATATCCGCTCTACAGCTTATTTCAACCTTCGGTATACAAAGATATTGTTGCTTCTCTTCGCGATCTGTATATGCAGGCCGACAATTGGGCTCCCTTTCCTGAGACCGACCACCCGGCCCACGGTGTAATGTTTGTTGCAAAAGGAAAAGATGGATGCAGCGTGCCTTTTACATGCCGCCACGAACACATGCTGATGGTGATGGCGGATGCCTACATGAAAAACTTATTTCCGATAGACTTGCAAGAGGTATATCCCTATATGCGCAAGGAAGCTTTGCTTCAAATGCCTGAACGGTATGACTCGATTGCGTTTATACCGGCACGACCAGACCAGACAGGAGAATATAGCTGGGACAGTTGGAGCATGGCGCAAATGGCGAAGGAGCTGGGAAATCAGTCCGACTACGACTTTTTCATGAAACGATCTCACTACTGGAAAAACACATGGGATCAGGATATCCGTTTTTTCAGGGCACGGAAGGCAGATGAAACATGGCTTGATTTTCCGGATGATCCAAAAGAAAATAGAGAGAAGTACACCTACGAAGGAAGTAAATGGCATTGGCGTTGGAACGTATTGCATGATGTACCCGGTCTGATCGATGCTTTTGGAGGAAATGAAGCATTTGTGAAGGAATTGGAGTACTTCTTTGATAACGACCTGTATACGGCAGGAAATCAGATCGACTTACAGGCTCCGTTTTTGTTCAACGACGCAGGGGCACCCTGGTTGACACAAAAATGGGTGCGAAAACTGCTCACCGAACCTGTAATCCAACACTATGGAACACATATTATCTTTCCAGAACCTATCTTTGGAAAGATCTACAAGAACTCGCCGGATGGTTATCTGCTTGAAATGGATGACGATTACGGATGCATGGCTGCTTGGTATGCCATGAGCGCCATGGGATTATACCAGGTGTGTCCGGGTAATACTCGTTACAACCTTACGGCACCTATTTTTGATGTCGTTACGATCAATCTCGACCCAAAAGTGTATAATGGAAAGAAATTTACGATTAAAGCGAATAATTTGAATGAAAAAAATATCTATATTCAATCGGCGAAATTAAATGGAAAATCCTATAATCAAGCATTTATTACGCACGAGCTTATTGCAGCCGGTGGCGAACTCGTTTTTGAGATGGGGGCCGTACCAAATAGAGAGTGGGGAATTGAATAATTGATAAAACAAAATAACTAAATAGAATATCACATGACAACAAGAAGAGATTTTATTAAGACATCGGGTGTGATCGCTGGGACTACCCTGATTAATCCACTTTGGGGAGCAGAAAAAATCAAGATGCCAACGAGCAGCGGAAGTAAATTAAAAATTGCTCTGGTTGGAACCGGATCGAGAGGCTGTAGTATGTGGGGACGCGATCTGGCGCAACGATACCCCGAACATATTCAATTCGTTGGATTGTGTGACATCAATCCGGGACGAGTGGAAACCGGGCGTGAAATCATCGGTGCAAATTGCCCAACTTATACCGACTTCGACAAAATGATGAAAGAGACCAAACCTGAGTTGTTGATCGTCACGACAGTCGACGCAACCCATCATGAGTTTATTGTGAAAGGGATGGAGTATGGTGCTGATGTGTTGACAGAGAAGCCCATGACTACGGACGAAACAAAAATACAGATGATCCTGGATGCTGAGAAACGCACCGGAAAGAAATGCCGCGTTACATTTAATTATCGTTATTCTCCCCATCGTGCAAAAATGTGGGAGCTGCTTCGCAGTGGTGAAATAGGCGATTTAACTTCTGTGGATTTTCATTGGTACCTCGACACCTCGCATGGAGCAGATTATTTCAGACGTTGGCATCGGCTGGTCGAAAAAAGCGGTTCGCTATGGGTACATAAAGCAAGCCATCATTTCGACCTACTAAATTGGTGGATTGATAGTGACCCGGAGACTGTATTCGGTCTCGGAGCCCTCAACTTCTATGGTAAAAACGGACCGTACAGGGCTGAAAACTGCCGCACTTGTCCGCACACCAAAGAATGTAATTTCTATTGGGATGTAACCAAAAACGACTACTACAAAAAGATATATGTAGACAATGAAAAACATGACGGCTATTTGAGGGATGGATGTGTATTTAAAAATGACATCAACATTTTTGACAAGATGGCTGCAACAATTCGATACAAGAATGGAGTGCAGGTATCCTACTCGTTGACCGCCTACTCGCCTTATGAAGGCTATCGGATTGCGTTTAACGGAACAAAAGGACGCATTGATGCATGGATCCAGGAGTCAAAGCCCATCAATGATGTCGATTATGACCAGATCATATTATTCAAGAACTTTTCCAAAAGGCAATATATCAACATTCCTCATGGCACCTCAGGTCATGGAGGAGGGGACGATTTGTTGCGTGATCAGATTTTTTTGCCTGGCATCTCCGATCCGTTGCAACAATGTGCCGGCACAAGAGACGGTGCGTTGGCCTGTCTGGTGGGGATTGCTGCACGCAACAGCATTGCTACGGGAGAACCGGTCAATATTGCCGATTTGACCTCTATCAAACCGCAGGAAAAGAAAGTATATCAACGATTGTAA
>CAZRRC010000122.1:0-5362 GCA_964602395.1 uncultured Proteiniphilum sp.
GAAGTCCCTTATAATTATCATCAGGTAGTGAATGTTTCGGGATGGAAGACTACCAATGGTACTCCTATCATCACCTGGTTTTGGAGACATGGAATTGGTTCCGACGCCAATAATTGTAAGTTCATTTTCGATAAGGTAAAGTAAATAGCATATTATCGGGAAACACAAGCTTCACAAAAGCTAATAATCTGATAATATAGCTATTAAATAAATAATAGAAATAAATTTAAATTGAGTATTTATGAAATTCAGCAACGTAAGATTATTAGTCAAAGACTACAAAAAATGTTTTCAATTTTACACAGAACAATTGGGATTAGAACCTCTTTGGGGAGATGAAAACGGATGTTATGCCTCATTTAAAGTGGCAGACGGGATTGAAGGATTGGCCATTTTCGTTTCTGATTATATGGCTCCGACTGTAGGGAATGTGGAAAAAACGCAACCAATTGGTTACAGGGAAAAATCAATGATTTCTTTTGAAGTAGAGAATGTGGATGATACCTATCAGGCATTTTTAGAAAAAGGCATTCAATTTATTAATGAACCGATCGATATGCCTGACTGGGGAATGAGAGTCGTTCATTTGCGAGATCCGGAAGAAAATTTGATTGAGTTTTATACACCTTTGGCCGCACAGTGAGATGAATTGGGAACCTTGGACAGGTTGTTATAAAATAAGCGATGGTTGCACCAACTGCTATTTCTATGGTCCATTCTCAAAACGTTACGGACAAAATACTGTACATAAAACGGACGAATTTGATAAACCTATAGCAAAAACGGCAAAAGGCAGTTATAAAATTCAAGGCGGAAAGATTGTTGCGACATGTTTTGCAACCGATTTTTTTATTGCAGAAGCGGATGAATGGCGTGCAGAAGCTTGGGCAATGATAAAGAAACGAACTGATCTTGATTTTTTGATTTTAACGAAGCGCATTGACCGCTTTAATGTTTGTCTTCCAACCGATTGGGGAGATGGATATGATAATGTGAATATAGGGTGCACAATTGAAAATCAGGAATTGGCTGATTATCGACTGCCTCTGTTTTTATCCTACCCCATTAAAAGGAGATTTATAGCAACATCACCGCTTTTGGGCGCTATTGATATATCGGCTTATCTTGACGGAATTGAGCATGTTACCGTAGGTGGTGAAACAGGACGAGAAGCGCGTATATGTGATTACGATTGGGTTTTAGACATTCGGGAGCAATGTGTAAAAGCAGGAAAAACCTTTTGGTTTAAAAACACAGGTTCGTTTTTTAGATACAACGGCACGATTCAAAAAATCAATCCATCCAAGCAGAGCAGTATGGCTAAAGAACTTGGAATTAATATTTTAAACGGCAAAAAGCTATTTTAATCATATAAAAAAAACAGTAGGAGCTATTTGCTTTGACATCAATAACAAGCTAATAGGGACAAATTATAAAATCATTTATTTATGAAAAAAGTATATTGCCCAAATTGTTACTCTGAATTCGAGAATCAAACGGATATTTGTTCTTGTGGCTATCCATTTAACGGAAATGACATGGATAAATACAAATTTATGTCACAGAGAATCAAAAAGGTGAAAACAGTTAAAGAAGGTATTGAGAGTGCTGATTACGCTAGATTTGTCCTTTTTATTATTGGAGGAATTAATCTTTTAGTTTCAATCATTTTCTTAATGTCTACAGAATATACCACAATTCACATAGTCACTATATTATATAGCATTTTGTTAATAGGTCTTGGTTTTCTTTCTTTCAAAGAGCCATTCTTCTCATTGCTCTTAGGATTCATTATTTTGATTATAATCTATATCGTTACAGGTCTACTCGATCCAAAGATGCTAATGAGCGGATTGATTATGAAGGTAATTATTATATCAGGATTTATTTATGGATTAGTAAAGATCAAAAAGGCAGAAAATGTAATAAAAAGAGAGCAGAAAAAATAGATGCTTGAAGCAGAGAAAGGATGAAAATAGAAATTATTAAAGATAATAAGAAAGAATTTCTTGACTTATTGCTGTTGGCCGATGAGCCGGAAAATATGATGTTCGATGGCGACATACAACTTATCGACATGATTTACCTTAAAAAGGATTTATAGGAATGCAATGTTGAATAAAAAAAAGAAAACAATATGAAACAATGGTATGAAACGTTGTTCGAGAACTATGGTGAAAAATACGACAACGAAAGTTTTGCACAGGGAACAATTGGTGAATGTGATTTCATTGAGAAAGAAATTAATCACAATAAGGCATTAAAAATTATTGATGTAGGATGCGGCACGGGTCGTCATTCCATTGAATTGTCGAAGAGAGGTTATTTAATGACCGGGATTGATTTGTCGGAATCTTTGCTTGAAAAGGCAAGAGATAAGGCAAAACAAAATGGCGTGCAAGTTGATTTTTTACAACACGATGCACGAGATCTGCCTTTTGATAAACAATTTGATGTAGCCATCATGATGTGTGAAGGTAGTTTTCCTTTAATGGAAACGGATGAAATGAATTATGAGATTCTTAAAAATGTTTCCAGGTCGTTGAAGGAAAATGCGAAATTTATTTTTACTACGCTCAATGGTCTGTTTCCAATATTTAATTCTATCGAAGAGTTTTGTGCTTCAACTACCGATGAAGGAAATGCTACATATCACAAGAACACTTTTGATTTGATGACATTCAGAGATTACAATATTACCAAAGTTGTAGATGACAATGGCATTGAAAAAGAACTCGAATGTAACGAGAGATATTATATTCCCAGCGAAATCACGTGGTTGTTGAAAACGCTGGGATTCACAAAAGTTGAGATCTTCGGCGCTAAACTTGGCGCTTTTTCCCGTGCAGATAAATTAACAACGAATGATTTCGAGATGTTGGTAATTGCAGAAAGATGCATTTCACCCACAAAAGATAGCATTTGACCAAATTAATTTCACATAACCTTTGCGGCAAACCTACTTTTGCATCAAAAAAGGGAATGATGAAAAAGATAATGTTATGCGCTGTGTTGATTCAATGTCTCGGTCTCTCCCTGCTCTGGGGACAAAATTCAATGACGATTCGGGGAACACTCCTCGACGAGACAGGCACTCCGCTGGTTGGAGGGAATATTGTTATACCGGGGACATCAACAGGAACTTCAACCGACCTGAAGGGTGAGTTTCAACTGGAAATCCCTGCCGACACCAAATTGCTGAGCTTCTCTTTTATGGGCTACACACCGCTGGTGGTCGCTCCTGAGAAGAAGATGACGATCACCCTTCAGCCGGACGTGACGCTGATGGATGAGGTGGTGATCAAGGCGCAAAAGCCGACCGTGCTGATCACAGCTGAAAAGACAACGATCTACCCGGCTATGTCACCAACCACCTCTTCAGGAAGTGCCTATTCGGTATTGAAAAACCTGCCCGGAATCATTCTCAACAGCGATGGCTCCTTGTTCCTAAATGGGAAGTCGGGTGTGAAAATTCTGGTCGATGGCAAAGACTCCTACCTCAGTGGCACCGATCTGGTGAACTACCTGATCTCGCTGCCGGCATCCTCACTCAATAAAATTGATTTGATCCATCATCCCACAGCCCGGCATGATGCGGCTGGAAATGCAGGGATCATCGATATCTACACCCTCAAAAACCATTCCGAAGGGTACTACATCAACTACAACACCCACTACGAACAGGGTAAGTACGGACGAAGCAACAACAATCTTGCACTGGGGTATCACAAGAAAAAGTTGAATATGAGTGGGATGTACGGATATTACCGTGGTAACGATTATGTGGATCTGATGATTACCCGCACGTTTCCGGAAATTGCCAACGAGCCGAAGATCCTCTTTGACCAGGACTCCTATCGGAAGCAAAACAACCGGTCACACTATTTCAATGCGGGCATCGACTTTTATGCCAATCAGCAAACAACCGTTGGAATGAGCATGAGAGGAAACATCGGGGAGAAAACTGAAAACGGCTCGTTGTCCTCTCTCTTTTACACGCTTGCATCACCCTCCGACTCCACCATCTCATCCCATACCGACAACAAACAGGACAGCAAGAACATCAACTCAACGCTCTATCTACAGCATAAGATTGATTCTCTCGGGAAAGAGATCTCGGCATCGGCCAATGGGTTGTATTATGCAATCGACGAGACACAGCTTCATCACGATATGATCTCCACGAGCACAGGGACTTCTGCCGGCTCTGGCTCTCATGCACTGAAAAATGGAACCATAAAAATGGGTTCGGGACGTGTGGACCTGGCTTACCCTTTCAACAACAAATGGAGTCTGGATGCCGGGGCAAAAAGCGATTTTGTGGATATCCACAACCAATCGGACTACAAGAAAATGGACCACGAACAGTGGATCAATGACCCAAAACTGAGCACAACCTTCTTTTACAAAGAGAATATCAATGCAATCTACCTCAGCAGCAGACTAAAAAATGAGGCAGTGACTGCAGAAATCGGTCTACGGGTCGAGAACACCAACATCAAAACAGATGCAATCGATCAATCTTATACGCACCTCTTCCCCAATATGCTGATCAGCTGGCATTCTTCGGAAAACAATGCGTTTACGCTCACCTACGACCGACGGATAGACCGACCCAATTATCGTGACTTAAACCCTTTCGTCTACGTTTTTGACAGCTATACATACGAACAAGGTAACACCGAGCTCAAACCCCAGTTTACCGATCGGGTAAACCTGGCCTGCACCATGCGGAAAGCATATAAGCTTGGGCTGTTTTACACCCGTACACATCAGGCGATCATCAAGTCGTACAATATTCAACCGGGCACAAAACGCGTCCTTGTGATGCCCACCAACATGTCATCTTTTTACTCCTGGGGGATACAAGGTGATGCGGGGGGAGTATCACTCGCAGATTGGTTTCGTACGAACATTCACACCGAACTGGCACAAAACACGTATAAATGGACAGAGAATAATGTTTCTATGGAAAACAGCGATGTGACCTTTCAGGTGGGCATTCAAAACCATATTCGCTTACCGTGGGGATGGTCGGGCGAGGTGAGTGGCTTCTACAACAGCCGCATGGCTTACGGCCAGATCGATGTGATGCCCGTATACCAAATCTCGGGAGGTGTTCAAAAGAACTTTTTCGATGGAAATGCGACGCTCAGTATCTTTTCAAACGACTGGTTTCATACCAACCGAACCCGGGTAAAGGGAATCATAAACGGAGGGTATGCAACTACGGATGAATATAACGACCATGCCGTTTTTGGCATTTCATTTACCTATCGGTTTAAAAAAGGCTCCGATCTAAAAAAGAGTAACAATCAAAAAGAGATTGACACAAAACGAATATCTTTGTAGAAGGTAAATC
>CAZRRC010000123.1:0-5303 GCA_964602395.1 uncultured Proteiniphilum sp.
AGAGTAAGGGTTATGGGCAGTAGCGCCACAAAAACCTTTTTCCAGGGATGTTCCCATTTTCTAAGTCCCAATAGGAAAAGACCGACCAACGCCAGCGAGAGAAGGAACGTGATGTTCATCTCCCTGATATAGAGACCCACGACCGAAGTGACGATCAGTGCGGTGCTTGAGAAAAACAATAGCCAGACACGTCCCGACTTGCTTGTCCTGTTTTCTGCAAAAGCACCTGAGAGAACTGCATCGCGCACGACGATTCCGGTATAGATTCCTGGAATGATAATGAGCAGGTATTTGAGGTAGTTCCAGGAAATTAGCCAGGGTATGGGGGAGTAATTATAGATATTCGCAATCCAGTTGCCGCCTGCACGACCTGAGAGGAAAAAGGCACACATCAATGCGAACGCTATCCAGAGTGTTTGTTTGTATTTGCTTTGCAAGAGGTAGATGAATGATCCTGCCAATGCATTGTTCGCAAGTACCATAATGATGATGTCGAAACGTTGCAAACGGAAGGTGACTCTATCGAAGTGCTGTAACGCGCCGAATAGTCCTGCCAGGATGAGAACGCCAATTGTCAGCATCAGGTTTCGGTGCCGACTCCACCAACCGGAAGAGGGAGAGGCAAATAACAGTACCATACCAACCAAGGCCAAAAGTGCCAGTGGCCATTGTAATGTTGGTCCTGCGTTCATTACCCAAGGGCGTGCGTGTTGTGAAACAATGGCAAACAGGGCCAATCCGAAGAATCGGATGAGCAGATCACGTCCCATTTGCATACGGTTAATCCCTTTGTCCACTTTTCCTCCCAATGAGAAGGGAATAGCGCATCCCATACAGAAGAGGAAGAAGGGGAAAACCAGGTCGACCCAGGTGATACCCGGTAGATCGGGATTGAACTGATGTAAGGGTGGTGGTACCTGTGCATGGTACATCCATCCCGGCAATGCCCCTTCGAAGGGGATGTTGGCGGAGAAGACCATCATCAGGATGGCCAGACCGCGCAATGCATCGAGAGCTTCAAAACGGTATTTTTTCTCTATCATCTTGCTTTTTTGTACGCCTATTTAGGATAAATTTCATTTGTTTGGAAATCCCAGTCCATTACGGTCGCAATGGGGTCCAACAATTGTGCGGCAATCTTCAACTGTCCCTTGTAGGAGGGGTGCCAGTCGGAGCCTAGGTCCACACCATCGTTGAGCAGATTGTCGGGTAGTCCGGCAAAATAGACCTTCGTATCTTTCACCTCTGTCCGATAGTAGTGGGTAAGTTCTTTGACATAGCTGAAGCAGGGTTCATTGATCATCGGGCCCACTACACAAAAGATGGGCACATCTCCATGGGTACTTCTGACTTTTGCTATCAACCCCTTGTATGCATTCTGAAAGGACTCTCTATCAGGGTGTGGCTGTGTGGAGAAATCATTTGTTCCCAGGTTGATCACCACACAGTGAGCTTTCCATTGACTGAAATCCCAAAGTAGTGTTGTATCGTTGTCGAGTGTACGGTCATAACGACCCGGCATGGTCGTTTTGGGGTCTGACACCGACTTTTCATCGCCGTAATTGCGTACCATACCAATTCCCGAGTGAGCGATGTAATGAGCATCAGCATTGAATGCTCTTGCCAAGATGGCAGCATAACTTTTGTAGTTGTTTTCGGTCTCTGCGCTAAACCTTTCATCTCGGTTGGCCCCTTCGGTACCGTAACCACAGGTGATAGAGTTGCCGATGAATTCGATCCGTCTTTCTGATTCCTGACTTGAGGTGAGTATCTCTGCTTTTTCATCGAGAATGAATCCCTTAAAGCGTACCATACCCATATCGGCTTCGGTCCGTTTTGTTAACAGCAACTCATGATATGCAGCATCGTTTGTTGGCTGAAAAAAAAGAGTGGTATCATGTGGAGCGGTGAAGACCGATATTAATTCACCGTCAATAAAGAGATTGAAGTAACTTTTCCATCCTCCCTCAAGACTTATTCCAATCTGATCACCTGTAAAAAAGCAGCCAATGGAAACTCCTGGCCAGTCGAAGCGAACTTCGTTGGGGTTACTTCTGTCCACTCTGCCAACATAGTTGATGGCCGGATGGGTAGGGGGTATTAATTCTTTTGCATGACAGTTGCCTGCTGACACGATGAGTGTCAGCAGGATCAACAGTCGTATGGGTTTTATATTCATCGTTTTTCTTTTTTGAGCCAGAACCGTTCAATTTCTTCGAGCGACTTGCCGGCAGTCTCCGGCATCATCTTCCAGACAATCAGCATGTAAGGAATACACATGAAAGCAAAGAGGAAGAAGGTACCTGCCGGTGTAGCGGTTTCTAGCAACCAGGGTGTAAGCTGTCCAATCAAGAAGGTTCCAATCCAGAGCGAAAGTCCTGCAATGGACATGGCCAGTCCGCGAATCTTAGTTGGGTACATCTCTGAGAGGAAGACAAAGATAACGGCACTGATGGAGCCGGCGGTGAAGAAGATGTATGCCAGAAAGCAGCCCAGCAGAAAGAGGCTGGTCATTCCCCAGGCTTCTCCCTTGAGGAAGTAGAGTCCGATGAGGATGAGGGAGAGAATCATGCCACTCACACCGGTGTAGACCAGCTTCTTGCGACCAACCTTGTCGATGATGAGGAGTGCCAATACGGTGGTACCCATGTTTACCAGACCGATGAGCGACTGGTAGAAGAGCGAATCGCCGCTTGAGAGACCACTTGTTTCGAAGATGGAAGGACCGTAATAGAGAACGGCATTTACACCCATGAACTGTCCCAGTATTGCTATGGCACAGCCAATCAGTACGGCACGGAAGATGGCCGGTGTGAAAAGCAGTTTGGTGTCTGATTTCCCTTCGGTATTGAGCATGGCTCGGGTGTCATTGATCTGACTGTTCACTACGCTCTTATCTCCGTAGACTTTACCGAAGATGAGGGCGGCATCTGCTTCACGATTCCGGACAATGAGCCAGCGCGGACTTTCGGGAATGAAGAAGATGACGATGAAAAAGAGCAATGCCGGTAGCGTTTCGGCACCCAACATGCCTCTCCAAATTTCAGTGCCGAAGATCTTCGTCAGCATGGAGTTGGATGAACTAAATGTCACAGACTGTTCCAGCAGGTAATAGTTCATCAGGTAGGCTCCCAAGAATCCGACAGTTACCGCCAGCTGGTAGAGTGATACCATACGTCCTCTATGGGAGGCTGGTGAAACTTCTGAGATATAGAGCGGACATACGATGGAGACAATACCAATTCCGATACCACCGATGATGCGGTAGATGACCAATTGGTCGAGGTTGGCCGAAATGGCACAACCTGCAGCCGAAACTGAGAAAAGAATGGCCGAGAGGATCATGGTCTTTTTTCTGCCCAACCTGTCACTGAGTGCTCCGGCAAAAATTACTCCAGAAATGGAGCCAACCAATGCACATCCTACATACCAACCACTTTGCAAAGTGGAAAGATTGAACTGTGTCGAGACTTGTGAAACGGTACCGGAAATCACAGCGGTGTCGTATCCGAAAAGGAAGCCTCCCAAGGCTGCAACCACTGATAGGAAAGAGACGTAAAGTATGTTGTTCGATTTTTGCATTGTGCCGGTTTACTTATAAATTAAAATACTCTTTGTAACGGTTGTAGAGGTGACCTGCCTGGATGTAAGCCGACTGGGGACTCATGAAGTGGGAGAACTCAAAAGTGATTGCTTTTACATAGTTAGCCCTTTTGGCTGCCTCCAGTTTGAGTCGCAGTTTGTCGAACTTGATGGGGAGAAATTTGATCGGCATATCTCGGTCGAAGGTCTCTGCATTGGTCCAACACTCCATACCATAACGGTCTGCTAGCTTCTTGTTCACTTCGAAGAAGGCATCCAGCTCGTTGTAGTCGATGTGGCCATCTTGGAAGGCGACAGCATCCACTACCTCATGGATACCGGCAAAGATCTCACCCCACTCCTTCTCGTGCTGCTGCACCGACACTGCCTCATCTTTAGAGAGTGTGCCGCCGCTGGCTGCGACCGCCTTCTTGCCGTCGATCCATGGAGAGATGAAGGTGGGCAGTCCACCCGAGACATCCTTACATTGTTTACCCATAGCATAGAAGGCTCCGATAGCACCTTTGGTGGCGCGACTGATTTCGCCACTGACATACCATCCGCCGAAGCTCTTGTACTTCTCGCCATAGTTTTTCCATACTTCATCGATCACATATTTGTTGTCCTCAATTTCGTAGCTCATATCTCCGGTAGCCCAGTAGTGTCCTGAGTCATAGAGTCCGAAGTAAAACTTCATTCCATACTTGTCAGCCAGGCCGAGGAACATGTCGAGTAGATCGACAGAGGGCATGTAACATCCTTTTCCGAGCAGGTATTTTGATGGGTATTTGAGGAATTTCTTATATCCCGAACGGATCATGATCACCGTGTCGATGCCGATGGCCTTCATGTATTGGAAATCAAGATCCCATTCCGCTTCACCCCAGTTCTGGTGGGGAATATCATGTGAGATCTCATCGAGGAAAGCACCAGTGATCTGCAGCCCGTTGCTCTTGGGAACGATCAGCGTGCTTTTCAGTGACTCGTCTTTCCTTATCAGACCTGTTGATTTGGTGGAAACACTTTGGTTGGAGTTTCCGGCACAGGCTGCCAGTCCGGAGGTGGCGGCGATGGAAGCGCTTGCAAGTACGGCTTTCCTTAGAAAATCGCGGCGGTTGTTCTTTTCTGTTTGCATTTCGATCGATGTGATGATTATTATTGTGGAATAAATTTTGTTGATTGAATTCAGCGTTCGATGGTTTCCTTGTATACGTTACCAAAAGAATCAGTGGCAATGATGGCTATATCGGAGTCACTCTTCAGGGGTGTAGCACGAAAGAGATGATCGGTCGGTTCGGGTCCTATCCAATTGAAATCGAGTTTCTCTTTGTCACTGTATGCTATTTCCACTTCGTGATCAAGACCCTCAAAACGGGTCATCTCGCCCATGTCAACGCCATCTTCCTGCCATATGACTTTCCAGTTCTTGTCCCAATTCCAGATGTTCACCACCAGGTCGTTGCCATATTTGTCGGTGGTGTTAGGAGCATAGAGGCGCATCTGATGATCGCGTGGTTTTCCCACACTTTTGAAGTACCAGCGCACATCAGATCCGTCGATTTCATAGACACCGTATCCTATGGGTGTGCCATCCAGGCAGTAGTCTCCCTGCCACCAGGCACCCGATACCGCACCGGTGTTGTGCTCATAGAGGTTATCCGAGTGGATGATATTGCGGTTGTAGTGCATGTGTCCGGTAAAAAGGTGCACATTGTAGGGTT
>CAZRRC010000124.1:0-5292 GCA_964602395.1 uncultured Proteiniphilum sp.
CCACATTGAGGTTTCCTGCAGGGATGTTCACGTTTTCAGCAGCAATTTTCTGGGCTATCTGTTCCAGTGGAATATTGTAGGCCTCCAGCTTTTCGGGAATCACATTCACCTGCACTTCACGCTGGGGCGCTCCGGAGATAGATACTGTACCTACACCCGGGATTCTGTTAAGTGGCCCGGCAATTTGGTCATCGAGAATTTTATACAATGCGTCGGAACTCTCATCGGCTGTAGCTGAGAGCATCATGACCGGCATCATATCGGTACTGAATTTAATCAGCATGGGATCGGTGGTTCCATCGGGCAGGGAGCTGGATATCAAATCCAGCTTATCACGCACATCATTCATGATGGTCATCATGTCTGATCCGTAATTAAACTGAAGCATGATCACCGATATTCCATCTTTTGAGGAAGAATTGATCTCTTTGATATTCTCGGTTGTATTCAATGCATCCTCGAGGGGACGGGTCACATTTGTTTCCACATCTTCTGCACCGGCACCGGGATATGCCGTCATCACCGACACCATGTTCATATCTATCTCCGGGAATAGATCGACCGGAAGTTGTCGATAAAACATGAGCCCGATAAGCACCACTCCAATAAAGATCAACGAAGTCGCAACAGGACTCTTGACCGCACTTTCATATATTTTCATACCTCACTACAATTTCTTTTCTGTCACTTGCACTTCGGTGCCTTCAATCAATCCGGTATTTCCCTGAACGATCACACGATCGCCCACTTCGAGACCCGATACGATTTCATACTTATCATCAATGCGGGTTCCTAACTCTACTTTCGTATAGACTGCCTTTCCATCCTTCTCCAGAAATACATACCGGTCGTTGGAGCCGGTTTGCTTCAATACGGCCAGGTCGGCGACAAGGGGACGGTCGTTGGTGCCAAAATTGAGTGTCACACGGGAAAACATTCCCGGACGCAGTAGCTGGTCTTTGTTGGCTACTTCAATCTCTACGGGGATCGTACGTGAACCCGGATTGATGGTGGGATGGATCAGCGAAATTTTCCCTTCGAAGGCTTCTCCCTTCAACGCGTCTACTACCACATCGGCCTTCATTCCATTTGACAGTTTGCTGTAATATGATTCAGATACATGGATGACAATCTTAACAGGATTGATATTTTCAATTGTCAGGATGGGCATGCCGCCCGCTACATCGCCGGAATCGTAATTGCGCACGGTCACGATGCCATTGATGGGGCTCTTGAGCCCTGTATTTTCCTCTATGGTGTTTAACGCTGTCTGAGCTATGTCGAGCTGCGTTTTGAGCTGATCGAGCTGTTGTTTGGAAATACCTCCCACATTGTACAACTCGCTGTACCTTTCATAATCGCGCCGCAGCGTAGCCAGTTGTGTCTCCTGTTGTGAATAATTGGCTGCATCCATGGTGACCAATGTCTGCCCTTTGGACACACGGCTACCCACATCGACATGAATTTTTCTGATGCGTCCGCCCATTGCGGGGGTGATATTGTTGACGGTATTTGCCTCAACTGTGGCAGTAAAGGAGGATAACTGATCCACTGCTACCAAACTGACCTCTTCCACAATGACGTTTGGCTTAGCCTTCACTGTCTGTTGTTCACTTTGTGCCGATCCGCCGCAGGAAATGAGCAGAAAGAGAGCGACCAGTGATGTAATACTGAAAATGATTTTTCGTTGCATACTTGTTTGTTCTGTTTATTGTTTTTTAATTTGTTGTGTTTATATCATAACCGATTGTCTTTTCTAAATCGGCCTTCGATGCCAGGTAGTCGTAAATTGCATTGCGATATTGCAATTCGGCATTGGTCACTGCCAGAGCAGCCGCATTCAAATCGACAATGGTACCCATCCCTGTTTCATATCTTTTCTGCGTGATTTCATATCCTTTCTTCGCCTGGTTTACCGACGATCCGGCTGCTACTACCTGCTCCATACTTTTGTTGATCTGTTCGAGGCTATTCTTTACCGATAACTGTAAACCTCGCTTCAGGTTGTGACGTTGCTCTTGAAGCTGAGACAACTGAATCTCCGACTGTTTGATGTTATAATGCCGTTGTCCACCTTTAAATAGGGGAATGGCAAGCGTTACCCCCACCACAGAATAGGGATCCCAACGATAGGTGTTGAACTTGAAATCGTTGTTCTGGCTGATCTGAGAGTAGTTGAAAGAGGAAGTCAGCGTGGGCAGACATTGTAGCTTTTGCATCTCATGTGCATTTTTTGCCTGCATGGCCTGCAGGTCGAACGCTCTTAAATCGCTGTTACCCGACAGGTTCTCATCGGCAGGAACAATGGCTTCAAACATCCACTTTTCATAGTCGGAAAGCGACCCGACAATATTCACAGGGAGATCCTCATCGATGCCCATCAGCATCTTTAGCTGAAGCTCCGCTATCTTCAACATGCTTTCTGATTGAAGAATATTGGGAATGATGCTTTTAAGGCGAACATCGGCGGTAATTACGTCGTATTCGGCTACCACACCCTGGTTAAACTTGTTTTTGATGTTCACCAAATTCAAAGAGTCGGTTGTGTATGTTTCCTTGAACAGCTCATAACTGTCTTTTGCCAATAAGATGCTATAGAAGGATTTTTTTACCTGATGCGCCAGATCAATCTTCGACGACCGCGACTGCTCCACAGCCATCTCCAGGTCGACTTTACTCATCTGTATATTTTTCCATAAGGAGGGTACAACAAGGGGTAGACTTACGTTAACGCCACCCGACCACATATTTTTACGGCCCACCTGAATGCCATCATTTGAGGCATTGGGATCGGGCGCCATCATTTTCCCAAGCACTTCGACAACTTTTAATTCATCCGGTGTGAAACTGCCCGGATCAACACTGCCCCCACCGAAAAGGGAGCTCATGTCGCTATCGAGATACATGGTCTGACGTTTCAGCGTATGCTGAAACTGCCCAATCAGATCAACCTGCGGCAACAAGGCGCCGTAAGCACTCTTTTTGGCATATATTTTTTTCTCGATTTCCATATCGGCCACTTTCACAAGGGGATTTTCACTCAATGCGATTTGTACGGCCGTTTCTAAATCCAGATGCAATACCTCACCGGCATCTGGTTTTTCTTGTGCATTTGCAGCAGATAGACCCAATAATCCACATATCATCAGGACGATGATATTCATTTTTGTTTGTTTCATAAAATATTGTCAATTATTTAAATTTGGGGAGATCGGAATATATGCATCGATGATTTCCAGACCCTTGGGGGTTGAAATTCCACGGAGTATATTCACCATCATATTGTAAATTAAGTCTGTAGAAATTGCAGTGCCATTTCTCGAATGCGCAATGCTTATTCGCATATAAGTACCCATATCCAGCATCCATACGGTTTCCTCCGGATTGATATCGCTGCGGAAATAACCCTCTTTGATCCCTACACGTATCAACTCTTTCATGAAGAGCTGGTATTTCTCTGATTCTGAAAGGATGGTTTGATAAATATTGGGATAAAATATATGGATATCCTCCAAGAAAGTATCCCTGGGAAGTTTGATTGATTTGTAATCACAAAGAATATCCAAAAACCGAATCACGATATTATCCGATCGACGAATGATTTCCGTATATCTTTTGGCCCTGTGTTCTTGTGCTTCAAGAATACAGTTTTTTAAAACATCTTCTTTGTTCTCAAAATTTTGGTAAATAGTTCGTTTAGAAACACGTAAGGAAGATGCCAGATCATCCATTGAGACATTTTTTATGCCATCGCGGCTAAAAAGAATGGATGCTTGTTGAATAACCCTTTTTCTCAGCATTGTTTTTGATAAATAAATAGCTTATTGACAATGCAAAGAAACTACACATTTGGACCGGTTGTGGAGGCTGCAACACTCAAATGGTATTTTAGCGTACTGAAGTACAAAAAAACGGTACCGAAACGATGGGTGTCGGTTTACTTCGTACCGCTACTTATATACCAGTTCTTGAACTCAGCGCTGCGGGCCCTGCTGACGATAATCTTTTCGGGGGTGTCGACTAAAAGATGTATGGCCAACTTGCCATCGAACCATACAGTGAGATGAGATACCGCTTTATGTGCAATGATGAACTGCCGGTTTGCCCTAAAGAACAGATCGGGATCAAGCTGGCTTAAAAAATCATCGAGCGAGGTGTCCATGGTATATTCCTGTTTGTTAAAACAGCTGATCACCGCTTTTTTATTCTCGGCATACACAAACGCAATCTCATCGGATGAAACGGGTATGAGCTTATCTTTAAAAGGGATCAGAAAACTTTTTTTGTATGTATTGTCATTCTGGTTAATGCTGTTCAACAACTGATGTATAATAGCTACGTTGTTGCGGTTGCCGGAAAGTGTGTGCAACTTATTGATCGCTTTTTGAAGACTATTCTTGCTGATGGGTTTAAGTAGATAATCGATGCTGTTTACTTCAAAAGCTTTCAGGGCATACTGATCATACGCTGTGATAAAAATAATGGGACAATCTATATCCACTCGTTTGAAAATGGAAAATGAGTCTCCATCGGCAAGGTGTATATCCATAAAAACCACATCGGGCATAGGTTGCGTTGAAAACCACTCGATGCTTTGGTCTACACTCTGCAAAACAGTTGTAATGTGGATATCCTCATCAATCGATATCAGGAGCCGTTCGAGATTCTGGGCTGCCACAACTTCATCTTCTACAATAACAGCGTTCATCTTTATTGCATTATTCAGGCTTAATTAATCAATTTATTGCTATACTTTTCCAGGTTTTTTATCAATGGTATTTCTACCCTGAAGAATGATTGACCAGTCTGGATATGGATACTTTGACCAAACATCAACATATAACGTTCGTTCAGGTTAGACAACCCCATGCCATTTCCATGAATCACATCCTTTCTTGGCTGGAGATTATTCTCCACGGCAAGTTCTTCGGAATCAGTAATCCGTATAGATATTCCCAGCGGTTTATTCAGGCTGGCAATGTTATGTTTCACCGTGTTTTCAACCAGTGTTTGTATGGCAAAGGGAAGGATATAGTAAGCTTGATATTTCTCTGGAATTTGCACATCCACAGAGAAAGCTTCTCCATAACGAATCTTCATCAAATAGATGTAGGATTCGGTGAAACTCAGTTCTTCGGAAAGCGTAACCACTGAGTTTTCCTGGACAGTGTATCGAAACACCGAGGAGAGTTGCATCAGATATTCCTGGGCTCTTTCATCGTCATAACCAATCAGGCCGCTGAGCGAATTGAGCGAATTGAAAAGAAAATGGGGGTCGGTCTTGTTCTTCAG
>CAZRRC010000125.1:0-5244 GCA_964602395.1 uncultured Proteiniphilum sp.
AAAAGAGCAGAACTTGCTACGCTTTAAACAGCTGCTCTTTTTACGTTCCTCGAGGTCAATGGGTCCCCACAAAACATTGATAGGTCTCATCTTTAGCTGTATATACCCCAATTTATAAACATGCGAAACTTGAGTAGTTAATTTAAAAACTGGAAATTCAAAATGATTAAAACCTGGAGATGGTTTGGAAAAAAGGATGCCATCACGCTGGATATGCTTCGTCAGATTGGCGTGGAGGGGATCGTTACCGCCTTATATGATATTCCAACCGGTACTGTGTGGAGCAGAGAAGCCATTGATGAGCTGAAGCAGACCATCGAAAATTCAGGCCTTGTATGGTCCGTAGCCGAGAGTCTGCCGGTGGCCGAAGAGATTAAATATGCTGCTTCCACACGCGACCAGTTGATTGAAAACTACAAAGTGAGTCTGGCTAACCTGGGCAAGGCTGGCGTGAAGACGATATGCTACAACTTCATGCCTGCCATCGACTGGGTACGTACCAACCTGAATCATGAACTGCCCGATGGTACCACCACTCTTTATTTCGACAAGATCCTTTTTGCCTGCTTCGACTGTAAGATTTTGAACAGAGAAGGAGCAGAGAAGGATTATACCGAAGAAGAGATGGAGCAGGTGAATCAGCTTTACAAAGAGATGACTGTAGCGGATAAGGAAGCCCTGATCGACACCATCATCGTCAAGACACAGGGTTTTATCCACCGGAGCATTGCGGGCGGTAACAATGATCCGGTAGCAGAATTCAGAAAACAGCTACAGAAGTACGCGGGTATCAACAAAGAGATGCTTCGGGAGAACCTGCAATATTTCTTGCGGCAGGTGGTTCCCGTGGCCGAAGAGCATGACATCATGTTGTGCATCCACCCCGATGACCCACCCTTTCCTGTGTTTGGCTTGCCCCGCATTATCACCAATGAGGAAGATATAGACTGGATCCTCCGCTCCGTTCCCTCTCACAGCAACGGGCTCACCCTCTGTGCCGGATCACTGAGTGCCGGTGCCCACAATGATGTACCTGCCCTGGCAGATAAATTTGCAGACCGGGTAGGTTTTGCCCATCTCAGAAGTACGCAACTGCTTCCAGGAGGGAACTTTATGGAAGCATCGCACCTCGAGGGAAACGGAAAACTGATAGAGGTAATTCGCATCCTGGAGCGGGAACGTCCAGAGATACCCATGCGGGTGGATCATGGCAGGCTGATGCTTGGTGACGGAGAAAAGGGCCACAACCCGGGCTATTCCTTTTTTGGGAGAATGTTTGCCCTGGCACAGGTGGAAGGGATGATGGCTGTGGCAAGAAAAGAAACCGAAGAAAATAAAAAGAGATAAAAGAAAATAATGGGAAATTTGTTTAATATCAAGGAGCAAGTGGTCGTCATTACCGGCGGCACCGGTATCCTGGGAAGTGTAATCGCCTCCTACCTGGCCAATGAAGGTGCCAGTGTGGTAATTCTGGGCCGACGAGAAAATGCAGGCCATAGTCTGGTAAATGAAATCAAAAAAAATGGTGGTGAAGCGCTCTTTCTCCAGACCGACGTGATGGATAGAGCTGTTCTTGAGCAAAACAGGGAGTCGATCCTTACACATTACGGGCGAATCGACGCCTTGTTGAACGCCGCCGGTGGCAACATGGCCGGCGCCAACATTCCACCGGAGAATACCTTTTTTGATCTGGATATGGATCAGTTCAATGAGGTGGTACGCCTCAACCTCACCGGCAGCGTACTGCCTTCACAAGTCTTTCTCAAGCCCATGGTGGAGCAGAAGAAGGGAAACATCATCAACTTCTCCTCCATGGCAGCCTTTCGCCCCATGACCCGCGTGGTGGGTTACGCCGCAGCCAAGGCAGGGATTACCAACTTCACCCAATTTCTGGCCAATGAGGTAGCCATGAAATTCGGGGAAGGCATACGGGTGAATGCCATCGCACCTGGTTTTTTTCTTACGGAGCAGAACAGGACGCTGTTGACCAATGCCGATGGGAGTTATACCCAACGCGGAAAGGATGTGATCCGGCAAACACCCTTTAAAAGGCTGGGCAAACCGGAGGAACTCTGCGGCACGATTCACTACCTGTTGAGCGATGCCTCTTCCTTTGTGACCGGCAGCACCATCACCGTGGATGGGGGATTCAACGCATTTGCAATGTAAAGAAAAGGCATACGACAGAGGGTATCAAATAAAAAGAGAATCAACAAATAATTGCATACTAACAACCAAATAACACAAAAGAGAATGTACCTATTGGGATATGACATCGGAAGTTCATCGGTAAAGGCTGCACTGGTGGATGTCGAAACAGGAAAGATTGTGGCATCTGATTTTTTTCCAAAAACCGAGATGCCCATGCAGGCGAAACAAGCCGGCTGGGCCGAACAAGACCCGGAGATGTGGTGGAGCAACCTAAAGCTGGCCAATGCCTCGGTATTGGCTCAATCGAAAATAGACCCGCAGGATATCAAAGCCATTGGCATCTCCTGGCAAATGCATGGCCTGGTGATGGTAGACAAAGACCGGAACCTGCTGCGTCCCTCCATTATCTGGTGCGACAGCCGGGCGGTATCGTACGGAGAGAAGGCCTTTAGGGCAATCGGAGAAGAGAAGGCATTGTCGCATCTGCTCAACTCTCCCGGAAATTTCACCGCTTCCAAGCTGGCCTGGGTGAAAGAAAATGAGCCGGAGCTCTATGAACGGATCGACAAGATCATGCTTCCGGGCGACTACATCGCCATGAAGCTGACCGATGAGATCGGCATCACCATGGAGGGTCTTTCGGAAGGGATCTTCTGGGACTTTAAGGAGAACCGCATCTCACAGGATGTCCTGAATCACTTTGGCTTTGAACGGGAGATGCTTCCTCCGTTGACGCCCGTTTTCGGGATACAGGGGAAAGTCACTGCCGCCGCAGCCCGGGAGCTGGGACTACAAGCAGGTACACCGGTCAGTTACCGCGCAGGCGATCAGCCCAACAATGCTGTCTCGCTCAACGTATTCAATCCTGGAGAGATCGCTTCCACCGCCGGCACATCGGGCGTGGTATACGGGGTACTCGATGAGGTAAAGCATGATCCACTCTCGCGGGTGAACATCTTTGCCCACGTGAACCACCTACCTGAAAAGACCCGCCTGGGTGTGCTTCTCTGCATCAACGGCACGGGCATTCTCAACTCCTGGATCAAGAAGAACATGGTACCCTCCCATCTCGATTACAACGGCATGAATGAGCTGGCTGCCCAATCGCCCATCGGAGCCAGGGGTATCTCGGTGATTCCCTTCGGCAACGGAGCAGAAAGGGTACTGGAAAACAGAGACTGTGGCAGTTCATTTCATGGCATCAATTTCAATATTCATTCTCTTGCCGACATCCTTCGGGCTGCCCAGGAGGGTATTGTCTTCTCATTCCAGTACGGTATGGAAATCATGAAGGAACTGGGCATGGACATCCGGGTTATCAAAGCCGGTAATGCCAACATGTTCCTCAGTCCGATCTTCCGGGAGACACTGGCCTCGGTGAGCGGGGCTGTCATTGAGCTCTATGACACAGACGGAGCCGCCGGAGCTGCCAAAGCTGCCGGAATGGGTGCAGGCATTTATGCATCTCATCAGGAAGCATTTGCATCGCTGAAAAAGATCAGAACGGTGACACCCGACAACGCCCAGGCCGACAGATATCTGGAGGCTTACACTCAGTGGAAAAAATATGTATAACACATCACATATATTATTATCATTATTAATTTATTAAGAAAATGGGAACAGAAAACAAAGTAAAAGAGTTTTTCCCGGGTATCGGGAAGATCAAATTTGAAGGAAAAGAGAGCCGCAATCCGCTGGCATTCCGCTATTATGATGCCGAAAAGGTAGTCTACGGTCGCCAGATGAAAGACTGGTTCAAATTCGCCATGGCCTACTGGCATACGCTTTGTGCAGAGTCGAGCGATCCCTTTGGCGAAGAGACCAAAGACTTTGACTGGAACAACGGCAACGAAGTCATTGAAAGGGCCAAAAAGAAACTCGACGCCGGCTTTGAGTTTATGCAGAAGATCGGTATCGAATACTTCTGCTTCCACGATGTGGACCTGGTAGAGGCCGGTAACTCACTGGAAGAGTATGAAGCCAACCTGAAGGCCATCGTGGCTTATGCCAAAGAAAAGATGGCAGAGACCGGCATCAAGCTGCTCTGGGGTACAGCCAACGTTTTCGGACACAAGCGTTATATGAATGGTGCTGCTACCAATCCTAACTTCGACAGTGTAGCCTATGCTGCCACACAGATCAAGAACGCACTGGATGCCACCATCGAACTGGGGGGTGAGAACTATGTGTTCTGGGGTGGACGTGAAGGTTATATGACCTTACTCAACACCGACATGAAGCGGGAGAAAGAGCATCTGGCCATGATGTTGGGCAAGGCTCGCGATTATGCCCGTGCGAAGGGATTCAAGGGCACCTTCTTCATCGAACCCAAACCAATGGAACCCACCAAGCACCAGTACGATGTGGATGCAGAGACGGTGATTGGTTTCCTGCGTGCACATGGTCTCGACAAGGATTTCAAATTGAATATTGAGGTGAACCATGCCACGTTGGCCGGTCATACCTTTGAACACGACCTGCAGTGTGCAGCGGATGCCGGCATGCTGGGCTCCATCGATGCCAACAGGGGTGACTATCAGAATGGATGGGATACCGACCAGTTCCCCATCGACGTGTACGAACTGACCCAGGCCATGCTGGTTATTCTACAGGGTGGCGGATTGCAAGGTGGTGGTACGAACTTCGACGCCAAGACCCGCCGCAACTCCACCGACCTGGAAGATATCTTCATTGCCCACATCGCCGGCATGGATGCCTTTGCCCGTGCGCTGGAAGCTGCTGCATCCATCCTGGAGGAATCACCCTACCTCTCGATGCGAAAAGAGCGTTATGCTTCTTTCGACGACGGCAAGGGCAAAGAATTTGCAGAAGGCAAACTTTCACTCGAAGACCTGCGCGAATATGCACTGGCATTGGGCAAAGAACCGGCTCAGATCAGTGGCAAGCAGGAACTCTATGAAGCCATTGTGAATATGCATATTTAATTCCTCATTGCAGGAGAAAACTAAG
This sequence comes from uncultured Proteiniphilum sp., assembly GCA_964602395.1. Classification (GTDB taxonomy): domain Bacteria; phylum Bacteroidota; class Bacteroidia; order Bacteroidales; family Dysgonomonadaceae; genus Proteiniphilum. Next base: position 5,125 of record CAZRRC010000125.1, read on the forward strand.
AATCGAGGCCGTCTCATCATAAAACATGAGACGGCCTTTCTTTGGATACACCTTGATACTTCGCTGGTATCCCTCCCTTATCCCTCCCTTATCCCTCCCTTATCCCTCCGTATATGTATA
>CAZRRC010000126.1:0-5223 GCA_964602395.1 uncultured Proteiniphilum sp.
GGGGTGTTTCTCGTGCCGTTTGAGAGCAACGGTAAGGGTGTGAGCCGTCTTGTCACTGAGAACGACCGCGGTTCGTTCTTTCGTTAATTGGCTCGTTTCCATTCTCCTGTTTATTGTTGTTTTTTCAACTCTCTGGCACGCAACTCCGTGTGAAGGCGGGCTATTTCTCTGCGTTTCTCTCTTAATGAGCCTGAGTTATCGAGCGGAGTGATGGTGTGGTTGATCCGCAACTGGGTCAACGCAAGCACTTCAGCGTCCAGTCTCTCTTTCAGATCCTTGTCTGACAGCTCTTGTAATTCTTCCTGCTTCTTCATCTCTCTTACGATTTTTGCTCATAATCATAATCCGTCCGAACCACAAACTTGGTGGTTACCGGCAACTTCTGGGCAGCTAAACGCAGCGCCTCTTTTGCCACTTCAAACGATACACCTTCTATCTCAAAAATAATTCTTCCGGGTGTGACAGGTGCCACGAATCCTTCGGGGTTACCTTTACCTTTACCCATGCGCACTTCGGCCGGCTTCTTGGTGATAGGCTTATCGGGGAAAATACGTACCCAAACCTGTCCCTGACGTTGCATGTAGCGCGTTACAGCGATACGGGCAGCTTCAATCTGACTTCCGGTAATCCACTTAGATTGCAATGATTTGATCCCAAAAGAACCGAATGCCAGCTCATGACCACGACCGGCATTGCCTTTCATGCGTCCTTTCTGCTGTCTTCTGAATCTTGTTTTCTTTGGTTGTAACATATTTTCTTCAATTAAGCGTTTTTGTTGTTTCTTCTGTTCCGTCTGCCGCCGCCACGACCGCCTTCAGGACGGTTAGCACCACCACGGGTGTTACCACCGCTATGCTGACGATTGTCTTTCGATGTGGCAAATGAAGGAGCCAGGTCTTTTTTACCATAGATCTCACCGCGACAAATCCACACCTTTACACCAATGATACCAACTTTGGTCAATGCTTCGGCTTGGGCGTAGTCGATGTCGGCACGGAAAGTATGTAGCGGAGTTCTTCCCTCCTTATACATTTCCGAGCGGGCCATTTCGGCGCCATTCAAACGTCCCGATACCTGAATCTTAATTCCCTCTGCACCCATTCTCATGGTAGCAGCGACGGCCATTTTCACGGCACGACGGTAGGCAATCTTTCCTTCAATCTGGCGAGCCACATTGTTGGCGACAATCACGGCATCGAGTTCCGGTTTCTTGATCTCGAATATGTTAATCTGTATATCTTTGTCGGTGATTTTCATCAACTCCTCTTTCAGCTTATCCACTTCCTGACCTCCTTTACCAATGATGATACCGGGTCGGGCAGTGCAAATGGTGATGGTCACCAGCTTCAAAGTACGCTCAATGACAATGCGCGATACACTTGCTTTGGACAGACGGGCATTCAAATAGGTGCGAATCTTGCTGTCTTCGAGCAAGGTGTCACCATAATTATTTCCGCCGTACCAGTTGGAGTCCCATCCCTTGATGATTCCCAAACGATTTGCTATCGGATTTACTTTTTGTCCCATCTTCTTAGTTTTGTTCTTGTTCTTCTTTCTTGAATGTGTCTACCACGATGGTTACGTGGTTCGAACGCTTGCGGATCCGGTAGCCACGGCCCTGTGGTGCAGGACGAAGTCGTTTGAGAGAAGCACCTTCATCTACTGAAATCGTCTTGATATAAAGCTCGCCTGTATCGGCTTTTCGTTCATTTTTTTGTTCCCAGTTGGCAATGGCCGAAAGCAATAATTTCTCGATCTTGGCCGAGGCCTCTTTGTTGGAGAACTTCAAAACGCCCAGTGCTTTGAAGACTTCCATACCCCGCACCATATCTGCTACGTAACGCATTTTGCGCGGTGAGCTGGGAACATTCTTCAACACGGCGAAAGAAACCTCTTTGCGGCTTTCTTTTCTCTGTTCGGCTGATATTCTTTTTCTAGCACTCATGTCTTTTCTGTTTTTCTTTATTCTTTAAGCGCCCTGCTCTTATTTCTTTCTGTTTCCAGCGTGTCCGCGGAAGGTGCGGGTAACAGCAAATTCGCCCAGTTTATGGCCAACCATATTTTCTGTTACATACACCGGGATAAACTTGTTCCCGTTGTGCACAGCAATGGTATGTCCCACAAAATCGGGTGATATCATAGAAGCACGTGCCCATGTCTTGACAACGGCCTTCTTGCCGCTCTCATTCATGGTCGTGACCTTCTTCTCGAGTTTCAGATTGATATAGGGGCCCTTTTTTAATGATCTGCTCATAGTGATGTTTAATTAATCAGATTACTTCTTTTTTCTTCTTTCTACGATGTATTTCGAAGAATGCTTTTTAGGAGCTCTTGTTTTCAAGCCCTTTGAATATAAGCCTTTCGGTGAACGCGGGTGACCTCCCGAAGCACGTCCTTCACCACCACCCATTGGGTGGTCAACCGGGTTTTTAACAACCCCGCGGTTGTGGGGACGGCGTCCAAGCCAACGTGAACGACCGGCTTTACCTGATTTTTCCAGAGCATGATCCGAATTACCTACACTACCAATGGTAGCTTTACAAGCAGACAGGATCTTTCGTACCTCACCGGAAGGCATCTTCAAGATCGCGTAGTTATCTTCACGCGATACAAGCTGTGCGAATGTTCCGGCAGAACGTGCCATCTTAGCTCCCTGTCCGGGACGCAGTTCAATGTTGTGAACCACGGTACCGATGGGGATTACCGACAGAGGCAGTGCATTACCAACTTCAGGGGCCGCTGTAGACCCCGACATCACTGAGGTTCCCACCTGTAAGCCGTTGGGGGCCAAAATATAAGTCTTCTCCCCGTCGGCATAATAAAGCAACGCAATGCGTGCCGAACGGTTGGGATCATACTCTATACTTTTGACAACGGCGGGGATACCATCTTTCGTTCTCTTGAAGTCGATCAGCCTGTAACGTCTTTTGTGTCCGCCACCAAGATAACCCATGGTCATCTTTCCCTGGTTGTTGCGGCCACCCGACGTACTCTTGCCAACTACAAGAGATTTCTCCGGTACACTTGCAGTGATATTATCAAATGAACCGATAATCTTGTGTCTTTGCCCCGGTGTTGTGGGCTTTAATTTACGTATTGCCATTTTTTTTAAATATTGCTGAATAGATCGATGGTTTCACCTTTCTTCAAGGTGATGATTGCTTTCTTGTACGCGGGCGTACTGCCATTTACCATACCCGATTTGGTGTATCGGCTCCGCTTCTTGCCATCATACTTCATCGTGTTCACACTTGCCACATGTACGTTGTAGAGCGCTTCCACAGCACTTTTAATCTGAACCTTGTTAGCAGAAGGCTTCACGATGAAACCATAACGGTTCTCAAACTTATCGGTGAGGGCCGTTTGCTTTTCGGTGAATATGGGTTTAATTAATACACTCATTTTTTAACTCCTTATGCTTTAAACAGGTTATCAATCACAGCGACTGATGATTCGGTGATCACCAGGTTGCCACAATTCATGATTCCGTATGTGTTTATTTCTGAAGCTGTTATAACGCTTACCTTTCCCAAATTACGGGCCGACAAATATACGTTTTTATTTTGACTTGGCAAAACGAAAAGTAGCTTTTTATCAGCCAGTTGCAGTTTTTTTGTCAATGCAACAATGCGGTTCGTTTTTGGGGTGTCAAAATCAAAATCTTCCACCACGATAATCGCATTTTCTTTTGCTTTGAGAGAGAGTGCCGACTTGCGTGCAAGGGCTTTCACTTTCTTATTCAGCTTAAAGCTGTAGTCTCTTGGCTGGGGACCAAAAACGCGGGCTCCACCTACCAGTACGGGCGAATTGATATCGCCACGACGGGCACCGCCGCCACCTTTCTGGCGAATCAGCTTGCGGGTACTGCCGCTTAACTCACTTCTTTCTTTCGATTTGTGCGTGCCCTGACGCTGGTTGGCAAGGTATTGCTTCACATCCAGCCAGATAACATGATTGTTAGGTTCAATCCCGAAAATGGAATCATCGAGTGTCACCTTCTTATCTGTTACCTCTCCATTGATATTGTAGATACTTAATTCCATTTTATTTTTCAATTATGACGATTGAACCTTTCGACCCCGGCACCGATCCCTTCACCAGAAGGAGATTGTGTTCCGGTATCACTTTCACTATCTGCAGGTTCTGCACGGTTACCCGTTCATTCCCCATCTGGCCGGCCATGCGGGTGCCCTTGAACACCTTGGCGGGATACGATGCGGCACCAATGGAACCGGGAGCACGCAGCCTGTTGTGTTGTCCGTGTGTGGACTGTCCCACACCAGCAAATCCGTGACGTTTCACTACGCCTTGGAATCCTTTACCTTTCGATGTACCGATCACGTCCACATACACTGTGTCGTTGAAAAGATCAACAGTGATCTCGGAACCGGCCTTGTAGTCGTTTCCAAATCCTTTGAACTCGGCCAAGTGTCTCCTGGGTGTTACGCCGGCTTTCTTGAAGTGACCTTTTTCAGGATTCGGGGTGTGTTTGTCTTTTTTTTCCACAAACCCGATCTGAATAGCATCGTACCCGTCATTTTCAACGGTCTTCACCTGAGTAACTACGCAAGGACCTGCTTCGATAACAGTGCATGGAATGTTTTTTCCCTCGGCACTGAAAACGGATGTCATTCCGATTTTTTTTCCTAATAATCCTGGCATTTCTCTGTTGTTTATATAATTAAATTACACTTTAATCTCTACCTCTACCCCGCTGGGCAGTTCAAGCTTCATCAGCGCGTCCACAGTCTTTGCAGTGGAGCTGTAAATGTCGATGAGGCGTTTGAAGGAGGCCAGTTCGAATTGCTCACGTGATTTCTTGTTCACGAAAGTCGAACGGTTCACGGTAAAAATGCGCTTGTGCGTGGGTAAGGGTATCGGGCCACTTACAACTGCACCCGTAGCTTTTACGGTTTTCACGATTTTCTCGGCTGACTTGTCAACGAGGCTGTAATCGTAAGATTTCAGTTTGATTCTGATTTTTTGGCTCATATTTGTATATTATTTAATCAAATCTACACGTCCCTTCACCTCAGTCAGTACCTGGCGGGCGATGGAAGAAGAAAGTTCTTCAAAATGAGAGAACGTCATGGTCGATGTAGCACGTCCCGATGTAATGGTACGCAGGGAAGTCACATAACCGAACATTTCAGCCATCGGCGTCTTGGCCTTCACCACACGGGCACCCGAACGGTTCGATTCCATTCCTTCAATCTGTCCGCG
>CAZRRC010000127.1:0-1546 GCA_964602395.1 uncultured Proteiniphilum sp.
CGGTCTCCGGCAAAGTAATAATTGAGGGTAAACTTCAGGCCTTCTATGATGTCGAGGGAAGCACGCATATCGACTTCAAACCCTGGTTGATTATAGGCCTTGGGTTCTGAGACAGCCACATCGCCGATGGTCATGTCAGTGACATCGTAGAAATTCTTTTTCAGCCGGAGTGACACATCCAGCGGGGACCAGATGTTCGACTGGATTAATCCGCCGATGTGTGAATGGGCCAGGTTGCCGTATACAGGGTATAAAACTTCTCTGAATTCTCCCAGTCCGTCTCCACCAATCACTTCACGACCGTGGTGAATGAGGAAATGGGCAGCATCTGTTTTCCTGAAACCACCAAACAGATCGATGCGAAACCCATTGGCTTCACCTATTTTTACGCCGCCATCGATGTCTACAATGGAGAAAGCAGGTTTTACAGAAGCATAATGGAGGAAGTATCGCGATTCGTTCATCATATCCAGAAAGGTATTGTGTTGGAATCCGCCATGGATGTTGGCATAAAGCGATGTCTTATCGGTCACCCCCAGATGCAGTTTCACATTCGGAACCACACGGACCCTTATCTTATCGGCATCCTGAAAGAGTACATCCACACCCAGGCGGGCGCTTCGATTTAATCCTCCGAAGAGAATGTAGGGGGCGGCGTTGATCAGAAAGTAGTTGTCGAAGTCATTGCTGTACCCGGTGGTAAGCAGGCTTCCATCTACCCCTACCTTGGTGTTGATATCCCTGAAAGGCTTGTCGAATCCGGCAGTAGCATTCAGTTGATTTCCCTTGACGGGGTCACCATTGCGATCGTAACCGAATTTGGTCGAGAAATTGCTGAAATCGAGCGATCCTCTGTAGTTCAGCCTGTCAGACTCTTTCGAGGTCAAACCCAGGTGCACATTGAGCACGCCCAGACGTTGGTTTTTGTTATCGAAATAGCGTGCATGTTCAAAGCTGTTTCCGTAATAATTGAATCCGGAGTTCAGGTAAGAGAGATGCATGTTGAGCAGGATGGCGTCGGCATCGTGTTTGTAAGCCAGCTTGCCCAGATTATCCATGAAATACGCCGTGTTTCCTGCAGGGTCCGAATCCTCCTGCAGGTAGTTTATATCTCCGTTGGTGGAGTTGTGCAGGAAGGTAAATGCGAGATTATGCTTTGGCTGATCCACCAGGCGATACCCGAAGGCGCCGTCGATGTTGGCATAATTGCCGGCATGAAAAGAAAGGTACCCTTTTTTCAGGTTGAACGGAATATCCGTCATGATGCCGGCGGGGCGAGGCAAAGCGATCTCCAGCGGCGGGGTTATGCGTCCCGCCCATGTGGAATAGTTGGTGTTGGCCTTTTGTACCACCGGCTCCCGCAGTGCCGGGAGTGAGTTGATCTTGTCGGCATCGAGCAGGATAGGGTTGAAATCGCGTTCCACTTCCAACTGTCTGCGTAACAACGAATCCTGCGTCTGGGCAAATAAACCGGCAGAAAGTGCCAGGGCTGCCATTGCGATATATATCTTCTTCATAGGGTTTATATTCACTATTTTGTTCACTT
>CAZRRC010000127.1:1646-5211 GCA_964602395.1 uncultured Proteiniphilum sp.
TCGTTGATCATTTGCTGAATGTCTGCTTCGCCGCCTTTATAATTGTTTTTCAGACTTTCCAGGTATTGGCGGGCCTGAAATTCGTCGCCTTTTGCTTGATAAGTGTCTGAGAGTACGATGAGTGCACGGGCCATCCAGTACTGATGGGGGGTGCCTTTTTGCATAAACTCTTTCACCTGCGCCTCGGCCCGGTCATATGATTTCCACCGGTAATAGGTGTCTGCGAGGATAAACTGTGCTTCGGCACCGTAGATGCTGCGGGTATCGTTGGCCAGGAACTGGAAATCGGCCAGGGCATTGTCATTCTCGTTTACCTGCAGGTAAGCCTTGCCCCGCAGGTACCGGGCTTCGGTCACTGTTTCGGGCGACAGGTTGTTGCCGGCCAGTAATTCCGTGGCTGCTCTCGCTGCTTCGTGATTACCTCCCAATGCTGTTTGTGTGCGTACGACGCCCAGCTGTCCGGTCTGTTTGTTGACCGTGTTTCGGGCTGAGGAGGCCAGTCGGGAATAGTCGGCCAATGCTTGTCTGTAATTGCCGTTTTTATAATCCACGCGTGCTGTATAGAGAAGTGCATAGTCGAGATACTTTCCATTGCTTGCCTCAATCACCTTCCGGAAATGAGACAGTGCTTGCTGTTCATTTTTTTTCTCCTCAGCAATAAGGCCCAGATAGTAATGGGCATCGCTGCTGTAGGCTCCGTTGGGATAAGTCTGCAGGTAACGGTTCATTGACGACGCAGCATCGGTGCGGTTACCACGCATAAAGACGCTTTCGGCAGCCAGGTAGGTAAGAGAATCCTGCCGCGAAACCGTAATGCGCATACCGCCGGGAAGTGAGTTGGCGTAATTTACATAGCCCTGCACGTCATTCATATCACGATAAACTGTCTCCATGGAAGCAAGTGCATTGCGTGCGTCATCCGAACCAGGGAAGCGGGTGATCACATTTTTATAGGCAGCGATGCTCTGCTGATAATTACCTGTATTGTAATACAACTGGCCCAACTGCACGCCGCCCTGGGAGGCGAGTGGGCTTCCCGGGTATTCGTTCACAAGGCGCTGTAATACGGCAATGGCTTCATTTTCACTGCCAAGCATGGTGAGGGCCCTGCTTTTTTCGTAGAGTGCATCGTCGAAATACTGTGAATTGGGATATTGACGCATCAGGTTGTCGAGTGCGGAAATTTTACCCTGATAGTTGCGCTGCAGCCCCATCACGAAAGCGCGTTGATAGGCGGCATAGTCGGCAGCGCCAGGATTCACATCGGCAGCCTGCGAATAATATCGTTCTGCTTCACTGAAACTGCGGTTAAAGTAATAGCTGTCACCTACACGATTCAGCGCATCGGCATATTCGTTTTTTTTGCGGTTTGTTTCTGCCGAAAGGTAACGCTCAAAGGCGGTCACGGCCTGTCCGTACTGTTGCTGTTTAAAGAGTGCGTATCCGAGGTTGTACCACCCGGAGGCATAATTCTCATCTGCCGGGGCGGCATTTTGCGTAAACTGCCGAAAGTCGGTTGCAGCATTGATATAATTCCCGATCCGGTACCATGACTCCCCCCGCCAGTAGTATGCATTGTTGCGTGCCTTGGCATCGTAGTTGCCCATGCCGATGCTGTTGTTAAAATGTTGCACCGCTTCGTTCATGTTCCCATTGATGAACTCCTGGGCACCCAACTGAAAGAATACCATCTGTTTGGCTTCCAGAATGCGCCGGCCGGGATTGTTGATCCGTTCAATGGCTTTCAGTGCAGCCTGATAGTCTTTGGTAGTGAGAAATGTCTCCGCGAGAATATCGTTTACCTGATTGGTGTAGGGTGAATTGGGATACTCCCGGAGGAAATTTTCGAACAGGGTGATCGATTCACTGAATACCGAGAAATTGGTCTGGTGTGCCAGCAATGCGTAGTTGAACATGGCTGTCTCTCTGACCTGGGGATCGAAGTTGTGTCTGGTGGCCGCCTCGAAAGACATCTGTGCCTGCTGCTTCTGGTTGAGCTTCAAAAAGGTCTGTCCGAGCTGCAATTGTGCATTCTGGGTGAGGGCATCCGCTTCTCCCACGGCCCGCTGAAACATGGCCGCCGCTTCGCTGAATTTGCCTGTCTCGAAATAAGACAATCCCAGGAAATAGGCATCGCCGCGCAACGGCCTCTCCACATGTACAAGATAGTACTCATAGTATGGAATTGCCCGTGAGAGTTGTCCCAGACGATAATGACTGTTTCCGAGTACCCTGTTCATTTCCGTGAGGTGACTGCTTTGTGGAAAGCGTGTCAGAAATGCATTTGAGAGACGGATGGCTTCATCTGGTTTCCCATCAAAAAAAGCTGCCTGCGCTGTATAAAAAGCCACCTCTTCCCGATATTCGGGATGATCTTTCAGCCGCTGGAACCGTTGCAGTGCTGCCTGGTAGTTTTTATTTGAATAATCGATGTAACCCAGATAGAAATCACCTGCATCCCGGTATTTGGCGCTGTTTAGCGAGAGCAGTCCGAAGCAGCGTGTGGCTTCCTCCTTGTTGCCCAACTGCAGTTCGGTATAACCTTTGCGAAAGCTGTAATCTTCCTGTTCCGATAGGGTGAGGTAATCCAGATCGGACTGGTTGAACCACATCCTTGCAGACTCCCATTCTTTTCGGTCGAAATGAAACGAGCCGACAAGAAAGGTTATTTCGTTGCGATGCATTGTTTCGGGATGCGCTGCAAGGAAATCCTCCAGTTCTTCACCGCTCTTTTCGTGGCCACGGCGGAATGATGATACAGCCATCATGTAAGCGGCCTCTTCTTTCAGCGTCGCATCGGAACTCACATTCATAAATTCTGCCAGGATGTCCTGTGCACCTGTGTAGTTTCCTTCGAGAAACATCTCTTTGCCGAGATTATACAGATTCTCCTGCCCGGCGTGGTAAGTGGTCTTCTGAGCTGGAGAGATCTGGGCGATAAGGGCAAGGATAAGCAATAAGATGATTTTCTTCATATTCTGGATTTTTATGATTCCTCTGTGATTGTATTTCTGTGTAGCTTTTTTGTATGTTGATATTCCCGGAGTAGTTTTTCCACTCCTTGCCTGATCGATGTAAGTCCGAAATCTGCTGGAGAGAGTTTGTTGGGAGCAATAAACTGAAGTTCAGACACATCGTCGTGTGGATGTAAGCCGTGAAAATCATGAACCAGGCAGCGGAAAAAGAGATCCACGGTTTGCACTTCAAAGCCCGAATATACGTAAATATTTGGAATGGAAAAAAGATATTCGGATGAAGTAACACGAAGGGTTGTTTCTTCCACGACTTCCCGGCGGACGGCCTCTTCGGCTGTCTCGTGCATGTCGATGAATCCGCCGGGAAGGTCGAGGGTGCCCTTCGCCGGGTCTTTGGCCCTGCGGGCGACCAGAATTTCACCTTCTACATTCTCAATCACGGCCACCACGGCGGCAGAGGAATTGAAGTAGTAGATAAAACCGCAGTCTGCACACTTCTTCGATTTCTCATTGTTTTCTGCGAACTGTGAAGAGCCACATTTCGGACAGAATCGAAACTGATGCAGGGGATGATTCATAAATTGATTTGT
>CAZRRC010000128.1:0-5153 GCA_964602395.1 uncultured Proteiniphilum sp.
CAGTAAGGAAGATTTTAAAAATAAAATCTCTCCAGAATTACGCTCAAGGTTTGATTATAAAGGGCTATTTACGTTGCTTTATAATAACGATAAGAGAAAATTTGTGGAGTTCAGGGTAAAAAGCATAATTAGAAAATTCAATTTGGAATTTGAGCATCAACTTAATGAGAATTTATATGAATATTTTTTATCTCAAATTAATGTAAGTAAATTCCATAATATGAGAGATTTAAATAAGAAAATTAAAAAGACTTTTGTCGATTATATATCAACTATAACCGATTATGTTGAGATAGAAAATGATATTCCTAAAGTTAGTTTGGGAAGGAAGTTGAGAAAATTTGTAAATGACTCCTTTGAATAAAATACAATTACATTATGGCAAAAAAGAAGCCCCTGCAAATCCGTAATAGCACAGCCGAATTTCTTATTTTCACCAATCAGGCGAAGGAAGACGGTATTGAGGTGCGTGTTCAAGACGAAACGATTTGGCTTAGCCAAAAACTAATGGGTACACTGTTCGATTGCTCGACTGACAATATATCGCTGCATCTTAAAAACATATTCAAAGAAAACGAATTGGATGAAAGTTCAGTTACCGAGGAATTCTCGGTAACTGCATCAGATGGTAAAACCTATAAAACTAAACATTATAATCTGGATGCGATTATTGCCGTAGGTTATCGTGTAAATTCCAAACGGGCAACGACTTTTCGTCAATGGGCGACATCCGTTTTGCGTGATTATGCCATTCGTGGATATATTATCGACAAAAAACGAATGGAAAACGGGACATTCCTGAATGAGGATTATTTTGAACACCTACTTGCCGAAATCCGGGAAATCCGATTGAGTGAGCGCCGCTTCTATCAAAAAATAACGGATATTTATGCCACGGCTATGGATTACAACAAAGATGCTGTTACCACAAAAGAATTCTTCGCCAAAGTCCAAAACAAGTTGCATTATGCCATACACGGTCATACCGCTGCAGAACTTATTGTATCTAGGGCTAATGCAGAAAAAGAACACATGGGCTTAACTTCCTGGGAGAAAGCTCCTGATGGTAAAATAGTGAAAACCGATGTCTCCATTGCAAAAAACTACCTGACAGAAACCGAATTGGAATCATTAGGACGCATTGTCAACGCTTACTTAGATTTAGCAGAAGATCGTGCAAAAAGACATATCCCTATGACAATGGAAGATTGGGCGACGCGTCTTGACAGGTTCTTGGAAGCCGACGATCGGAAAATATTGCAAAACAGCGGAAAAGTTGCCGCCTTGATGGCAAAGGATTTTGCGGAAAGCGAATTTGAAAAATACCGTATCGTACAAGACCGTCTATTTGAATCCGATTTCGATAAGGAGATAAAGCGTCTTAAAGGGAAACAAGACAACCTGGGTGAAGAGGAAAAAGCACTATAAGAAGTAATGATGAATTATTCAGGTAATTCAATTTGGAAGCGAGTGCCGTGGCTGTCCGAATGTACAGATATTTTTCCCCTGTGACGGACTACTATTTGTCGGCACAGGCTTAATCCAATACCGGAACCTTTGGCCTTCGTGGAATAAAATGGGATAAAAATCTTATCCAGCGCTTCGGGAGCAATTCCCTGTCCGTTATCAGACACCGTTATTTGTATACTGTTTCCAATGCGTTCAGCCCTCAATTCAATTTTGGGTGCGTCCATCCCCTCACATGCCTCCTTTGCATTTTTCAACAGGTTCAGCAGCAACTGCTCTACCATATCTTTGTCGGCATTGAGAATCAGTTGCTCGGGATATACTTTGAAAGAGAAAGCAATGCCGTACGTTGAAGTTAATCGTTGCAACGAGTCAAGCATCGTCCGTAATACGATAGGCTGGACTGTCGGCTGTGGCAAACGGGTCAGCGTGCGATAGTTCTCCACGAAAGAGAGTAGCCCCCTACTCCGCCGGTGGATGGTCTCCATTGCCTGCCTCATCACCTGGTACTCCTCCGAATCATTATCCCTATCAATCTCCCTTTCTGCCAATGTCTCCGAAAGGGAGATAATGGGTGCGATGCTGTTCATGATCTCGTGCGTGAGCACGCTGATCAGCTTCTGCCATGCTTTGGTTTCCGCCTCCTCCATCATGGAGTCATGGGTACGACTTCTGAACATCTCTAAAGCCTCGTTCATTTCTCCCATCAGCCTGTCCAGTTCATCGTTGGAGTGATTCACTCTGAACTGGGTCGAAAAATCGGCATGCCGAATTCCGCCAATCATGCGTCCCATTCTTTCAATCAGTCTCTTTCGGTCGTAATAGAGAGATGCGGCAAAAGCAACCACCCCTACCAGCATCAACGCTGCTGAAAAATAGAACCCTTTTACGAACAACCAGGCTCCAGCCAGTGATAACAGCACGAGGAGGGTTATTTTCAGAAAGTAACTATGTCTGGACCTTATTTTCATTTATAATCCATACTTTTCCATCTTCCGGTACAATGTAAAACGGGATATACCAAGCAGTTCCGCTGCCTGATTCATATTACCCTCTGCTTGAAGCAGGGCATGTTCAACAGCATTCATTTCAAGCTGTTCCAGGTTCAGATTCAATTCTTTCTGTTTCTTCCCAGTCGGTTTTAGTACAAAATCCTCCGGTGAAAGCGTGAATCCCGAAGAGAGGATTACAGCTCTTTCCATGGCGTGCTGCAGCTCCCGCACGTTTCCCGGCCAGGGATATTCTTTCAGCTTCCGCATGGCAGCGACAGAAATATTTCGACTATCCTTCTTGTATTTCTTTTTATATCGATCATGGAAGAAGTTTGCGAGAAGTTCTATGTCCTCTCCCCTCTCTCTGAGCGGAGGGATATGAAGTTCAATGGTATTTATCCGGTAAAGTAGATCCTGACGAAAATCTCCGTCGGCCACCATTTTATGGATATCGGCATTGGTTGCGCAAATAAGTCGCACATTAATCGATACAGTTTTAGTGGATCCCAGTCTGATAATCTGCTGCTTTTCGATTGCACTCAATAGTTTTGCCTGCATGGAGGGCGTCAGGTTTCCGATCTCATCCAGGAAGAGTGTACCCCCGCTCGCGATCTCGAATCGACCTGCTTTCTCATTTTTGGCATCGGTAAAAGCCCCTTTCTGATATCCAAACAGTTCACTCTCGAACAACTGTTCGGGAATAGTACCCAGGTCGATATGCACAAACGGTTTTTCAGCACGGGGAGAAGTCCGGTATAGCAGTTTTGCAAACAGATCTTTCCCTGTTCCGTTCTCTCCCAGAATAAGAATGTTCGCATCGGTATCCTTCAGCTTCTCCACTGTTTCGAAAAGTGACTGAATGGCCTCGCTCTCGCCAATTATTTCCGGATAAGCATGATTGCTCTCCAGCGCGGCAACCTGTTGTTTGAGTTGCGATACTTCATGGCGGCTCTTTCTCAGCTCCACTGCCGAAGCCACTGTGGCCAGCAGTTTCTCCCGCTCCCATGGTTTCGGAATAAAGTCGGTCGCCCCCTCCTTAATTGCACGCACCGCCTTCTCCATATCCGCGTAAGCCGTGATAAAGATCACAACCATATCCGGATCAGCTTTCTTTATCTTCTTAAGCCAATTAAAGCCCTCCTGACCGCTGTCCGCATCCTTGTTGAAGTTCATATCAAGCAAGATCACATCCGGCTCAAAACTCTGCATAAAATGTTCAATCCGCTCAGGTTTGGTCGTTACTTTGATTTTATCCACGTACGGTTGCAACAGCAGATTCAGTGCGAAAAGAATATCTTCGTTGTCATCAACAATTAATATTTTGCCTTGCTTTTGCATTATTTTACTCAAATTTGAAATAACACGCCTCCAATTTTGAAATATCCATGCTTCAACTTCGAAAAAACATGGCTCTAATTTTGAAATATCCTGTCCTTTTAAAGCATTTTCCAAAGATATGTAAAATAGCCATTGGATGTATGTGCGAATACGAACCTATTTTGTGCGTAAACGAACAGTGAAGCAAGTCGACGGTTTTCATTTCACATCTACATATCAGCATTTTACCTATTTGGCACGCACTTTGTTTGCATCATAGCGAGAATCTGTAATGAATGAAACATACAATCATACTTATTTTTATTTCATTTTCTGTAGGGCAATCCATAGCGCAAGACACGCTTCGTCTGAGCCTGGACGAAGCGGTCGCGCTTGCCCGAGAACAATCGCCACAAGCAGTCGCAGCACGTCACCAGTATCGGGCATCCTACTGGAACTGGCGATCACACAAAGCCAATTATCTACCCAGCCTCACGTTCAATAGCTACTCCACGCTCAACCGTTCCATCAGCTCGGTCACCCTTCCCGACGGAAGCGATAGTTTTGTCCATCGCAACCAGCTGCTCAACGATGGAGCATTGACCCTCAACCAAAACATTCCGCTTCTGGGAGGTAGTATCTACATGAGCACAGGACTGCAACGGCTCGATCTATTTACGGACAACACCCTCTCATACAAATCGACTCCGGTGGTAATCGGCTATTCACAAAACCTGTTGGGATATAATTCGCTAAAATGGAACAAAAAAATTGAACCGATTCGCTATGCACAGGCACAAAAGGCCTATGCCGAAACCCGGGAACTTGTGTCAGCCACGGTAGCCATGAAGTTTCACCAACTGGCCCTAGCACAAAACAACTGGCAATCGGCAGCCTATAACTATGCGGCGGCCGATACACTTTATCGCTATGCGGAAGGCCGTTACGAGATAGGGACCATTACCGAGAACGAGATGCTTCAACTGGAAATAAACTATCTCACGGAACAGACCAACATGATGAATGCCCGCATCGAAATGGACGATATGATTCTCGATCTGCGCAGCTTCCTGGGGATAACCGGGAATGTGGAGATCGTTGTAGAAGTAAGCGATCAAATCCCAAACTTTCTGGTTCCTGTGGAATATGCGCTGATGTATGCCCACAAAAACAATCCCGACATGGAATATTATTCCCTGAAGAAACTGGAAAGCGAGAGTGCCGTGTCAAGAGCAAAAGCGTCTCGCGGATTAAAAGCAGACCTTTACGCTGAATTTGGCCTCTCCCAAACCAATCATACGCTGACCGAATCATACCGAACCCCGCTGGATCAGCAACTGGTTAGCTTGGGTATTCGCATTCCCATTCTCGACTGGG
>CAZRRC010000129.1:0-5088 GCA_964602395.1 uncultured Proteiniphilum sp.
GGTACATGAAAGGGTAGTGCACCATGTAGAGCGGGTAGGAGATATCACCCAGGAACTTACAGGCACGTGTGGTGGCCCTGTCGGTTGTCAGCCCCGAAGCACCCAGCCATACCAGGATGGGGAAGATGACGATGGTGCAGATGGCATCATAGAGGCCGTTCATCCAGTGCGTCCCGCTGCCACCGATATAGGGCATGGAGAGGAGGATGACGATGGCCAGGCTGCTGATCCAGAAGGCACCCCTGATGCGCACCGGCTTGAAGATGCGCGACATCAGCAACCCCGCCGAGAAGGCGAAGAGCAGTCGCAGGAAGCCACCCGGCAGGTTGGTGCCTGCCAGCGACCAGCCTACACCCAGGTGTCCATAGCCGGAGAAGCTGCCGATGGCATAGGTGGCCAGTCCCGCCCCGGCGAGGGCTACCACCACTTTTAGTGCACGCGTGGATAGACGGCGCAGGAAGATGGCGTACAAGATGTTGCCGATATACTCGAAGAAGAGTGACCAGCTCGGCCCGTTCAGCGGGAACATCTCACCGTTGCCTCGCACCTCGGCCCCCGCACCCGGCAGCGCCGGGATGAGGAACATGTGCATCAGCAGTGCCAGCATCACCATGGTGAGGGGTGTAATCGTGCCGTATAATACTCCCAATAATTCAGACCACAGGGTAAGTTTAATAAAAAACGATTAAATTTGCTCATTATGTCAACAAGAAGAAAGAAACACAGTGCAGCTTTCAAGGCCCAGGTTGCTATAGAGGCAATCAAGGAAGCTGAAACACTTAGCGAGCTGGCCAAGCGGTTCGATGTGCATCCACAAATGATCTCCAACTGGAAACGGGAGTTCCTGGCCCGAGGAGCAGAGATATTCTCAACCAAGGCCCCAGACGAGGAGGTTGCCAAACGGGAGAAGGAATTGTATGAGAAAATAGGCCGTTTGGAGGTAGAAGTGGATTTTTGCAGGAGGGCCTCAGAGCAATTGGGGATACTGAAGTCCTCAAAAAAATAGTATCCCCGAGAGATGATTTGAGCCAACGACGCCAGTGTGAGCTTCTCGGATTGAATCGCAGCATGCTGTATTATGAGCCTGCTGAGGAGAGTCAGGAAAACCTTAAACTGATGCGTTATATGGATGAAGAATACTTGAAACATCCTACAAAAGGCGTTCTGGGGATGGTTGATTTCCTGCGCACAATGGGTATTCTGATAGGCCCCAAACGTGTCCGCCGATTGCTTCGTAAAATGGGCATCATGGCCATTTATCCGAAACGAAACCTCAGTAAGCTAGGATTGAGCAAATACATTCATCCCTACAGGCTTAGAGGTCTTGAGGTCACGCACTCGAATCATGTATGGTGCATCGATATCACGTACATACCCATGGCAAAAGGATTCCTTTACTTGACGGCTATCATTGATGTATATAGCCGGTATATTGTTGGCTGGGACATTCACAATACGCTGGATGCTGAAAACAGCCTGAATGTGCTTCGTAAGGCAATCCTCGTGCATGGCAAGCCGGAGACTGTAAACTCTGACCAAGGCTCTCAATTTACGTGTCCAGGTTGGATAGCGTATCTTGAAAGCCAGGAGATCACCATCAGCATGGACGGGAAAGGCAGGGCGCTTGACAACGTCTGGATAGAACGCTTCTGGCGCACACTCAAACAAGAATATGTCTATATTTGTCCGGCCGGGAACGGCAACATACTGCGAAAGGGGTTGATTAAGTTTATCACCTATTACAACAACCGGCGACAGCATCAAAGCCTTGATAGAAAAACGCCCTTTTCCTGGTATGAGTATGCAGCCTGATTCGTTTCCATTGCAAACAAAGGTAATGCCTGTCCCGGAACCTGTCAAGGCTGTGACAAGCGACCTAAAGGTCGGCCTTGACAGAACCCGTTCCAGGCACAGAGAGTGGTTTACAATGGAAACGAACTAAACTTAAAAACGAGATCCTATGGTCTGACAAGTGGGGAGTAGAATAGGAGTACTCTTCGGTTTTGGAGAAAGCACTTTTTTGTAACGGAGTGCTATATTTCTGATTTAATCCGAAATAACCAAACACATCCTTTTTCATCAACGAAACTATTTGTTTGATGGTACGAACCTCATATTCATCCTCATTGCCTCCTGAGAGATAAACTTTCCCACCTTTTACATCTATTTGATAACATTCGCCTATTATATCATCATAAGATTTTTGAGCAAAAGCGGTTATGTTACAAACAAAGGCGATTAAAACAATCAATACGGTTCTCATTTTGATTTTATTAGACCTTTGGCGACCTCAGAAGGCATTACAAAAAAAGAAGTGGGCTGCCGTCCACGCCTATCAGGTATCGCCAAACACCTACATATACACGAACAAACAACCCACCCTTTACGGGGAGTCGTCTGTACCTTGTATATGCTTATTCTTAATTTGGCGATTTCGATAGGCAAAGGCACTTCTTACAGTATGTCCGTTCCTAAGAACAAATACAAAGATAACGCTTTCTCTTCGTCTCCAATGTATTGCATTGACAAAATATAGCTTACTCTCCCATAAGGAGGGTTTTTGCTATCTCTAAACTCACGTTTATTCGTATTCTGCATGGACTAAGTTAGTTGGCATCTATCTAATGGCAAAATTTATTCAGAATAAAACTATATTTTCCAAAAAAATAAATTATCTTTGCATTAACTCCGAATTAGGATTAGTACAATTCTTTGTCTCGTATCAGTATCTTTAGGTTGCTCATTGCCTACCTTTTTTCAGTTTGCTTTGGGAACAATGTCAAGCTTCGGCTTTATTAACAATTTAAAAAAATACGATATGAAAAATAATATTTTGCAGTGGGTAGGAGCCAACGTGGGTAGTCCCAAGCAATTTAGAGAATCAGATACATGATAAAGAATCATAATCATAGTTGGCAAGGTGCAATTCCTTCCTACCCTCAAACTAAGCAGACTTAGGTCTGCTTTTTTATTTTGATACCTCCAATAAATAACAGGGACGGAATAAGGGACGGAAATTTTGCTTATGATTGACATCCTCACGTTCCTGAATGGAAAATACAAATTACATAATCACTTCAAAATGATTAAAATATCAATCAAATAAAGTCATTTGAATGCAAAAATGAGCTACCGTCCATACCGCAAAAAGCAGTCAACCGAAAGGTTGGCTGCTTTTTTTTTGGATTATATTGAGGGAGGTGTTCCCTAATTGAGCCGTTTTCATTGTAATCCAGGATTAACGCGTTAGGTGAAGGTATTCGTAATAATCATTCACCCGACTCAATCCATTCGCTGCATGGATCTATCCGGTAAAATGGGCCGATAACATAGATCTTTTTCGGAACGAAAAATTGTGTAGATTTGCAATTGAACTGCAGAATTGCGCAATTATGAAAAGGGAATATATTGAAAGGGACATAACGCGCGCTGTGAGAGATGCAGCAAACTATTTTCCCGTGATTACGATTACCGGCCCCAGGCAGTCGGGAAAGACCACGCTTATTAAACATTTGTTCGAAGGGTTACCCTATTACTCATTAGAAAACCTCGATATCAGAAATTTCGCGGCTAACGATCCTGTCGCTTTTCTGAAGCAGGACGTGCAAGGCATGATCCTCGACGAAGTGCAGAATGTTCCGGCGCTACTCTCCTATATCCAGGGAATCGTCGACGACAACCCGGGAAGACGGTTTGTCTTGTCGGGAAGCTCGCAGTTTTCTATGCTTAAAACGATGACGCAGTCGCTTTCGGGCAGGACCGCTATTTTCGAGTTGCTTCCGATGGCATATTCTGAGGTGCAGGCCAAAGCGGAGGGAAAGTCGTTGGATGAATTGTTGTTCGATGGCTTCTATCCGGCCATTTATGCCGGACTGAATATAGCGTCGTATCTCTATCCCAACTATGTAAAAACTTACCTCGAACGCGACGTGCGCGACTTGTTGCAAGTAAAAGATATGATGCAGTTCCAGACCTTCCTGCGCTTGTGTGCAGGGCGGGTCGGTAATCTGTTCAACGCTTCCGAACTTTCGAACGAAGTGGGGATATCGGCCAATACGGTAAAATCGTGGCTCTCTGTATTGCAGGCATCGTATATTATAACCCTTTTGCCTCCTTATTTTGAGAATAGCACCAAACGCCTGACCAAAACGCCTAAATTGTATTTTACCGATACGGGGTTGGCATGCTATCTGTTGGGCATCGAAACGCCGCAGCAATTGTCACGGGACAGAAAACGGGGTAATCTGTTCGAAAATTTCATTGTTTCGGAGGTATTGAAACAGCGGTACAATAAAGGTAAAGAGAGTAACCTCTTTTTCTACCGCGACGGCCATCAGAATGAAGTGGATCTCCTCCGTAAGCATGGCGACCATTTTGATGCGATAGAGATTAAATCCTCGCAAACCTATCATGTCGACTTTGAGAAGGGGCTGAAAGTGATCAGCAAAGCATTTCCAGGCAGGATTGATAGCAGAACGATTGTCTATTCCGGAACTTTTGAGAATACGGCAGGCGATATAAAGTTGGTCAATTATAAAAGTATTGATAAAGTACTGGTAGTAAATTAGATGCATTGACTCCCTTCTGAAGAAGTTATCCGGAGAATGAATGTCAATAATCCGTTCTTTAAGTAAATTACACATATATCCTGAATTACAATGAATACAGTTCAACCCGGGGCCCCTTCGCCCATAATGCCGGTGCTGTTTCTCGGGCACGGCAGCCCTATGAATGCCATCGAGGAGAATGCCTTTGTGGAGGGATTCCGAAAGATCGCGACCGAACTGGTGAAGCCGGCGGCTATTCTGTGCATTTCGGCGCATTGGGAAACTAAGGGTACCTTTGTAACGGCAATGGCCCAACCCTGAACCATTCACGATTTTGGCGGTTTCCCAAGAGCGTTGTTCGAGGTGCAGTATCCGGCACCCGGAAGCCCAGCATTGGCCGGGGCCGTGAATGGGTGTATTTCGAAAACCGAGGTGGGTTTCGATCTTGATTGGGGCCTGGATCACGGGGCATGGAGCGTACTGAAACACCTCTTTCCGAAGGCCGATGTGCCGGTTGTGCAGTTGAGTCTCGACTACACCC
>CAZRRC010000130.1:0-4950 GCA_964602395.1 uncultured Proteiniphilum sp.
CTATCTCCCTGATTTTCGGCTCATCAATCTCCTTCGCATAGGTAAAAATGGTCTGATTCATGATGTGTGAGGCGTTGGGATGGGTCACATAGACCCCGTTCCCGGAAATCAGGAAGGCATATCCAGTTTCAAATATTTTTACCGAGTTCACGATCTCGGTGAGCCACTCAAGCGATATATCAATCGTGATGATCCCGGCGAGCACCTTGCTGTTGTTTATATTTTTATAAAACGGCACCGAGTAAGTGGTCATCAATACCCCTCCGCCCCCCTCGTCAAAGTAAGGTTCCGACCAGTAGGGTTTCTTCAGCAAAGCCGGTATCTGATACCAGTCCATGATGAAATAGTTATACTCCGGCGTCCACAGGTCGCGGCTCAAAATCTCCTCCCCGCTGCGGTAAGCATAGGGTGCAAAGGCATATTGTTCTTCCGAGAACATATGTGGTTCAAAGGCAATGGCACTTGCAAAAATAGCGTCGTTGCTGCGCACCAACTGCCTTAGGAAGGAGTAGATAGAATCTTTGGAGAGGCTGTTTGTTTCGATAATCCAGGCCAGATTTGCGGGGATCATCTCCGCGGGCTTGATGATCTCCTCTATCTTATACACGGCATTGTTTGCAAGGTGAATGGCATTTTCGCGGCTCTCTCTTTCGATGGTTTCACGGGCAAAGAGGTAATAGATAGTGAAGACAGATCCTCCCAAAATGAAGCAAAAGAGGAGCACGCGAACAATTATTTTAAAAGACAGTCTGTTCAGATTCATGTTAATAATATGATAACTCAATGGAGTATGACCATGCAAGCACTTGAAATTCAGGGTTAGTTCTTTCGAGGTGGTTGGCAAAACTGTTCATACCCAAAAGCCTGATACCCTTGCGTACCTTTCACCATTTGAAAAACCTCCAGCGCCC
The DNA here is from genome assembly GCA_964602395.1 of uncultured Proteiniphilum sp. Taxonomy (GTDB): domain Bacteria; phylum Bacteroidota; class Bacteroidia; order Bacteroidales; family Dysgonomonadaceae; genus Proteiniphilum. The sequence continues at coordinate 912 of CAZRRC010000130.1, forward strand.
TTTCAAAGTCAGCCTTCAACAGTTCTCCCTTATTCACCTTTTTTTCTCGGGGCTGCATCATCTCCAGCACCTTCTCGAGCATCCAGCGCTGGTGTACCCTGTTGTTGGGCAGGTGCGCCTTGTTCATCTCAGCAATAACCAGATCCAGTGTATACTCGCGGTGCTGATTCGCGTATTCCCACCCTTTCAGCGTGGCCTTCACGAAACCTGCATAGGCATGTTCTTTGCTTTTAAGGGACTCCTCCAGACAGTAGAGGCCGTCTTCGGGGATATCCAAGTTGTAGTCCGACAGGAAAAACCTGTTTATTTCATCCTCATTGATGCCGCTGTTGATAATCTGGTCATACTCGTTGTAATACATCACCAGGAGGACGTCCACCCCATCCACCAGGAAGAGGTTCACTGTTTGCAATATTCTGATAAGATCCATCCTGATGCCATGCTCGTGCATAAAAGCAAGGGGTGCATCTTCGAAGCCGCTACTCCAGATTGCCATTTTTTTGTTATGCAGCTTTTGGGGAGTGCCTATGCCACTCTTCTTTTTGGTCACCATCATCAGTGCCGAGTGCTGGGAGGTCTGTCCAATATTTACCAGGGGTACACCGTTTGCCCGTTGCCCTATGGCATCGAGCAGAAATGTGGAGACCACATCAGCTTTTCCTTTTTTGAGTAAATCGAGAGAGGCAATGTTGGCGGTGGAATGTACGATATCCACATCCAGTCCCTCCTCCTGGTAAAAGCCTTGGTCCAGTGCCACATAGTATCCAGCAAACTGGGCCTGTGGGATCCAGTGAGGCGTAAAGACCAACTTCTCGTTTTGTGCCAGACAGTTATTCCAAGCAAACAATAAAAGTGTAAGCCCCATAAGAGGGGCAATGCACCGGTTGCTGTATCTGAAGCTTTTCAATTGAAGATTATATTAGATGATCAGAAAATATGTTTTGATCTCACAAGTTTACATAAAATTCCCGAAAAAAGGAGTGCTTTTGTTATTTATCTCAAAGAGGAGATTACCAGTCTTAGTACACCGGCTTTATCCATTTTTCGGGTGCCTCGTGAAGGCTCACTGCCGCCCAGCGAATGCCACGCTGCATGATCTCCAGCACTTCGGGCCCCTCGAAATCCTTCGCCACATGTCCCAGCGATGAGTAGAAGACTCTTCCCTTGCCATACATCTTCTTCCAGGCTACCGGTATGATGGCCCCATCAATCCAGGGAGCATGCTCTCCACTGAAGGTTGTCGTGGCCAGCACCTTCACATTGGGATCCACATGCATGTAATACTGCTCCGAGTTCATGTGAAAATCCTTCAGTCCCTTTGTCACATTGTCCTCATGGTCGGTAATATTTACATCGTAGTGGATGACCCCTCCCGGGTGTGCCACCCACTGGCCGCCCACCATAAACTGAAACTCCACGTTGTTGCGAAACGCATCACCAATGCCTCCATGCCAGCCGGCCAGTCCCACGCCCCGCTTTACAGCCGCGAGCAATCCCTTTTCCTGCTGATTGGTGATGGTACCCATGGTCCATATCTGCACTACCAGGTCGAGGCTGTTCATCAGCGTGCTGTCGGTATAGACATCGAGGTTGTCGCTCACCACCACCTCAGCCCCTTCCGACCGCATCCAGGGCACAAATATATCGCGAGTCAGCACCGGATCGTGTCCCTCCCAACCCCCATGAACAAACAGCACTTTTTTCCCTTTCAGGGAGTGATCGCTCTGTTGGGCCATCAGGGAGGAGGAGATTATCGTTGTCATCATCAGCAGGGAAAAATAAAAGATAATTTTTTTGTCGATAAGTATCATGTCAAGTTATTTTTTGTTTTCTGTATTTCATCCATTTACACACGAACGCTGGTTTATGATTCCCAATAGGGCAGTTTATAAGGTTCTCTGTAATCATAATGGTACAACCTGTGAGCCTGAGCCTCCTTATCGTCACCAAAACTCAGCGTTGCCGGATCCCATTTCACCGGTCTGTTCAATTCGGTGGCAATGTTGATCAGACAGCAGAGGATGTTGGTGCTGCAGCCAGCTTCCACCGGAGCAATGGGGTTCAGTCGCGTGCGCATGGCATCCAGGAAATTTTGCATATGGGGCGCGCTCACCTCAAAGGAGCCTGCAGCTATCTCCTGCTCCGTTTTTTTCAGCAGCGAGGGATCGGAACACTCAATGTAGCCACGGGCTACCTTGATCCATCCTTTGGTACCGATAAACTGTATGCCCTTGTCGTCCGGTTTGTCGTCGCGGAAAGGTTGTTCCGTCATCACGATGCCATTTGCATATTTCACGGTGGTGTATTCCGTTCCGTTGTACCCAGCCGGGATGTATTCAACCGGTCCTGTACCATCGAGTCCCAGCGCCCATTGAGCGATATCGAAATGATGCGCTCCCCAGTCGCCCGTAAACCCGTTGCCCGTCTCCCGGTAATAGCGCCAAGTGGCCCATTCTCCCTTTTCGCGATAATCGGGTGGTGCAATGGGAGGACACATGGTAGAGTTATAATGTACCTTCGGGTCGTTCAACGGTCCCAGCCAGAGCCTGAAGTTCAGATTCGAAGGAACAGGCATCTCGGACAGATTGAAAGGCTTCGGTGGTTCACCAATGCGTACGTATATTTTTTCTATGTGGCCAATTTTACCTTCCCGCACCAGGGAGACAGCCTTTTGAAATTCAGCGCTGGAGCGCTGTTGGCTTCCCACCTGAAATACCCGTTTGTGTTTTCTTGCTGCCTCCACCATGGCAAGGCTTTCCGTTATTGTGTACGACAACGGCTTCTGGCAATAAACATCTTTACCCGACTGGCAGGCGTGGATGGCCGTGAGGGCATGCCAATGATCCGGCGTGGCAATGGAGACCGCGTCAATGTCCTTTCTTTCCAACAAATCCTCATAAAACTCGTAGGTGTCGCATTTCAGGGGGAGACTGTTTTTCTCCTGCCAGCCTTTGATCACATTTCTGAAGCGGTCGTTCTTGATTGTATCCGCATCGCTTCCTGCCACCACCTGCACACCCGGGCAGCGGGAAAAGGAATGGAAATCGCTTATTCCCTGTCGTCCAAGGCCAATAAAGCCCAGATATATTCTATCACTCGGTGCAATCCTTACCCCGTTCATGGCCCACGAGGGTAAAATGGTCAGTCCTGTCAATCCCAATGCCGAGAGGCCCAGGAACTCTCTTCGTGTTACGCTTTTTGATTTGTGCTTCATTTGTATATGTTTTTTCAGTATGATAGGAACATTGTCAAAGGCTGGTGGCATCCAACCGAGACAAATATACAAAAAATTGTGAAAACTGGTATCATTCACTCTTTATTTCAAGCAGTGCCTCTTTCATCTTATCGAGCTGCATAGAGATGTAGTCCAGAAATTCCGGAGACTCGATGATCTCGATCTCCCCCGGCAGTCCCAGGACAAAGCGCCCCACCCCTTCGTATGAGCAGACCTCGGTTTTGAGTAGCCATTGGTTGTCCGGCAGCTTCTGTAGTTGCGGGGCAGCCAGCGGGAACTCCTCCGTCAGGAGGCTGGTGGCACGGAGTCCCAGCTTAAGCTGAATGGGCAGCTTCCGGTTGCTGTGCATCCGGAAGATATCAATATAGCCCACCACATGTTCCGCTTCATGTTGCCACGGTTCCGGCAGCATCTCTACCGTCCCAATGCGGGAGACACGGAAGAGCTTCACCTCCCTGTCCTCCAGGCAATAGCACCACACCTGTTCGTAATTGGTGGTAAAAGAGAACGCCTCCACCTTGCGGTCGCGGATATCGTTGCCGTGCGACGAGGCATATTTTTTCAGGATCACCACCTGCCGGTTTTCCATGGCCTGTACCAGTTGATGCACATTGCGGCTGTGCCTGCTGTGGACGATGGTCTCCGCCAGGATCTTGTAGTCGTAGACCGTGTAGAGCTTCTTCTTCAGGTTCTGTTTGAGGATGTTGTTCTCGTCGATGCTCTCGATAGCCGACTTCAGGATGTAGGCTTCCTCTTCGGTGAAGTGAATCAGCTCACTGATCTCTTGGAAGTAAGGTGACGATT
>CAZRRC010000131.1:0-4785 GCA_964602395.1 uncultured Proteiniphilum sp.
TAACGCACCGGCTTAATCTTGTAATCACAGGCGACCTTTCCCTTTTCCATGTTGGAGAGTTTGCCTTTGATCATCCTTTTGCGCAGGGGAGAGATCTTGTCCACAAACATGATCCCGTCGAGATGATCATATTCATGCTGAATCACCCTCGCCATAAATCCCTCATACGTTTCATCGTGTGGTTGAAGGTCTTCATCAAGATATGATATCCTTATTTTGTTTTCGCGGGGCACCTTCTCATGGACACCCGGAATACTCAGGCATCCCTCTTCAATCAGCACCTCTTCGCCGCTGCGCTCTGTGATATGGGCATTGATAAACGCCTTTTTAAAATTGTTGAATTCGGGATGTTCTTCACTCGCCATCGGAGCAAGATCCACCACGAATATGCGATCCTCGAGCCCCACCTGGGGTGCAGCAAGACCTACTCCATCGGCATCATACATGGTTTCAAACATATCGCCGATCAGTTCTTTCAAGTTGGGATAATTTCCCGGATCTATATCCCGGGTTACCTTGCGCAACACCGGTTGACCATAAATATAAATGGGTAAAATCATAATTTCATTCTTTTGCTTTCCATATATCCCTGCAGGATAATGGTGGCACTGATTTCATCTACCAGTGCTTTGTTTTGTCTCTCCTTCTTTTTGAGTCCTCCGTCGATCATGGTCTGTTGTGCCATCTTTGATGAAAACCGCTCGTCGAAGTACTCTACCGGAATATGGGGATATATTTTTCTGAGCCTGTTCACAAAAGGCTCCACTCGTTTCATATTTTCAGAGGGCTCATTGTTCATTTGCTTGGGCAGACCGACAACAATCACCTCGACCTCTTCCTTTTTCAAATAATCTGCCAAAAAATCAACCAGCCTTGAAGTTTCTACTGTGGTCAGTCCGTTGGCAATAAGCTGCAGGGGGTCGCTTACAGCGATTCCCGTGCGTTTTTTTCCATAATCGATGGAGAGTAGACGTGCCATGTATCAGGGGGTGTCGAAGGTGCGTCTGCGTAGTTCAAAGTCGCGCCCCAGGTACTTTTCACGCACCACAGGATTGTCGGCCAGCTCTTCGGCCGTACCTTGAAACAGTACCTTCCCTTCAAAAAGGAGGTAAGCACGGTCGGTGATGCTTAGCGTCTCATCCACATTGTGGTCGGTGATGAGAATGCCTATATTTCTGAATTTCAGTTGTGCCACAATAGACTGAATATCCTGTACCGCGATGGGGTCGATACCAGCAAAGGGTTCATCGAGCATAATAAACTTGGGGTCTATCGCGAGGCATCGTGCAATCTCGGCACGGCGACGCTCACCACCCGACAGGCGGTCACCCAGGTTTCTTCGCACCTTTTGCAGACCGAATTCTTCTATCAAGGTTTCCAGCTTCTCCTTTTGCGCCTTTGCAGACATATGGGTGAATTCCAACACCGATTTGATGTTGTCTTCCACGGTCATTTTCCGAAAGATAGAGGCTTCCTGTGCCAGATAACCAATGCCATTCTGCGCACGTTTATAAACCGGATAACCCGTAATATTTTGTTTGCCAATAAAGATTTCGCCTTCGTTGGGAACAATCAGTCCGACGGTCATGTAAAATGTGGTCGTCTTGCCGGCTCCATTCGGACCGAGCAACCCGACAATCTCTCCCTGTTTCACGTTGATGGAGACATGGTTCACCACGGTCCGCTTGCCATATCGTTTCACCAGATTTTCCGTACGCAGCATCAGCGGTTCGGCCTGCTGCGCCGTTTCATCGTGAGAAGCAGCAATCACTTCTGTATCAAAGGGAGGCATCCTATCATCTGCACGTTCATCCATCTGTTCCAAAATTTTGGCAAAGATACGAAAAAGTTGCCAGTTTAGCGTGTCTCGGTGAGCACAATCGCAGCTTTTTCCATATCGCCGTTCACAGGTGGGTTCATCTTCGCCACACTCACGCTCACAGTCGAAATTTGCGGGAACACGGTGGTAAGGCGCTTTATAATACGGCCGGCCAGATGTTCCAACAGCTTTGAAGGTTGCTGCATCTCTGTCTTCACCAGCTCAAACACCTCGGCATAATTGATGGTATCATCCACCTCATCGCTCTCACATGCAGCAGTAATATCTGCCTCCAGCGTCATATTCACCACAAAAACATTTCCTATTTCTCTTTCTTGTGGGAGTACGCCGTGGTAAGCGTAAAACCGCATATTGGTAAGTTCAATTGTTGTCTTCATTTATCTTTTATCTCTAACGCTTGTTCGAACTCCTGCTGACTCAAATATAAGAACAAATTTGTTACATTTGTTGTTTTATTGGCTAAATTTACGAATAATGAAGACAAATGAAATCCCCGAAAGGCTGTCAGCCTTGAGACAATTCATGGAGGAGAAGCAACTGGATGCATTCATCATTCCCAGTACCGACGCCCATGTAAGTGAATATCCCCCAAAGCATTGGGAATCCAGAAAATGGATCAGCGGCTTCACCGGTTCAGCCGGCACAGCCGTCGTCACCAAAGAGCTGGCGGGCGTATGGACCGATTCACGTTATTTCCTTCAGGCTGCCGACGAGTTGGCTGATACGGGATTTGAACTCTTTAAAATGGGACAGGCCGACACGCCCGACATGACGGAGTGGATTGTTGCACAGGTTGGGCAAGGGGGTACCGTGGGTATCGACGGACTGGTCTATGCTGCTTCTGATGCCCTCACCCTACAAAACAAGCTTCAGGGAAAAGCAATCCGGCTGGAAACCACATTTGATCCATTTTCGGAAATTTACAAAGATCGTCCGGAAATTCCCAAAAACAAAGCTTTCATTCTCCCCGAAGAAATCGCTGGTGAATCGGTAAAGAGCAAAATCAACAGAATCAACAGCGAGTTGAAAAAGATAGATGCCAACGGCATCATCATCGTCACCCTCGATGCGGTAGCGTGGACTTTCAACCTCAGGGGCAACGATGTAGACTACAACCCGGTGGCTGTAGCCTATGGATATGTTTCGGAGAATGAGACCATCCTGTTCATCGATCAGAAAAAAATGGACGATGAGGCCGCAAATGCTTACGCAGAGCAAGGTGTCACCCTCCGGGATTATCAGAACATATTCGACTATGTAGCCAACCTGCCAGAGAACAGCAGTGTCTGCATTACCGGAAGTAAGATCAATTACAAATTGCGTCAAACTATTCCCGCCTCATGTCGGGTAGTGGACCTCCCTTCGCCCGTAGATTTGATGAAGAGCGTGAAAAATGAAACCGAGCTCAACGGTTTCCGCAACGCGATGATCAAAGATGGCGTGGCTCTGGTAAAGTTTTACATGTGGCTTGAGCAGGCTGTACCTGCGGGCGAGGTAAACGAAGTGACAGTGGCGGAGAAACTGCTCGAATACCGTTCCCAGCAGGAACTATTTGTGGGTGAGAGCTTCGGCACCATTGCAGGATATGGGCGCAACGGCGCAGTAATTCACTACCATGCATATCCAGAAACCTGCCTGCAGGTAGAACCGGAGGGATTGCTGTTGATCGACTCGGGTGGTCAGTACAAGGATGGCACAACCGACATTACCCGCACGGTGGCGGTAGGAGAACTTACCAAACAGATGAAGGCGGATTACACCTACGTGCTGAAAGGACACATTGCCCTGGCAAGCGCTATTTTCCCCGAAGGAACACGGGGCTCTCAACTGGACATCCTGGCTCGCAAGTCTCTATGGGAAAACGGACTCACCTACTGGCACGGAACGGGACATGGTATCGGGCACTTCCTCAATGTGCACGAGGGCCCGCAAAGCATCCGCCTGGAAGAGAATCCCACCAAACTACAACCCGGAATGGTTACTTCCAACGAGCCGGGGCTGTATCGTGCCAATCAGTATGGTATCCGCATTGAAAACCTCATTGTGACGCAGGATTATCAAAAAACAGAAGAGTTTGGTACGTTCTACAACTTTGAGACCATCACCCTTTGCCCCATCGACACAACACCTATTGCGAAGAAACTGCTGACCAAGAAGGAGGTTAAATGGCTGAACAACTACCACAAAATGGTATACAAAAAACTGAAAGGATATCTGAGCAAGGAAGAGAAAGCATGGTTAAAAAGTAAAACGAAATCCATATAGCAGAAACTAAATCGGCGGATGTATAATCAAAAAATCAAATCTTTACATGGCTTTAATTAAATCTGTTCGCGGCTTCACACCCCAAATCGGCGAAAACAGTTATCTGGCAGAAAATGCCACCCTCATCGGCGATGTGGTGATAGGCCGCGATTGCAGCATCTGGTACAACGCTGTGTTGCGCGGCGACGTGAACTCCATCCGGATAGGCGACCGGGTGAATGTGCAGGATGGAACTGTCATTCACACCCTTTATCAGAAATCGGTTTCCATCATAGGCAACGATGTCTCTATCGGGCATAATGTGGTCATTCATGGAGCAAAAATTGAGGATGGCGCACTGATCGGAATGGGCGCCATCGTGCTCGATCATGCCGTGGTGGGTGAAGGGGCAATCATTGCCGCCGGAGCTGTGGTATTGAGCGGCACACAGGTAGAGCCTGGCAGCATCTATGCCGGCGTTCCTGCTAAATTCGTAAAGAAAGTCGATCCGGAGCAGTCCAAAGAGATGAACCAGAAAATAGCCAACAACTATTTAATGTATGCCAGTTGGTTTAAGGAGGACGACACCTCGAATTTATAAGCAACAAGGGAGGAGAGCATGTAGCTTTCCAGCCTAAATCAAGAGGGGGCTGTTCCAAAAGGGCAGCTCCTTTTTCAATTCTTTATGCAGCAGTTTTCTG
>CAZRRC010000132.1:0-4747 GCA_964602395.1 uncultured Proteiniphilum sp.
TGTGTAAATCTCATAAAACATTGACAATTAATGTGTATTGTGGAGCTGGAGGGATTCGAACCCTCGTCCAAACGAGGAAGCAATTCGCTTTCTACATGCTTATCTTCATTTTATTTGTCGGGAAGGAGCGCGACTGAAGACACCAAACTCAATCCTTATCTTCTTAATTTCGGAAAGGAGCCGAAGCATCTCCTATCCTATCTCCGATTTACCTGCACCACCTGATCGGAATGCTTCGAAGCCACAGCTTCCGGGTGATGTCTTGTTCCGCCACATGTGGCAGAATTAAGCGATTAACCTACTGTACTTCGGTTACGCAGCAAGAGCGTAATTGTTATTATTGCCAGTTATAGCTTTGCCGATTGAGATTAAAGTGCAAACCAACAACGCACTGCATGCTTACAAACCTCTTCTACCCGCTGTCAAAACCGGTCAACCCCATATTGTGATAGAACGTTCCTTTGTTACGGAATAGGACACAAAATTAGCTAATTGGTTTAATTCCACCAAATTTTTTTTCATTCCTCCGGCTCTCCTTCCTGAGATGGTTACCTCTTCAACCCTTTTTTGATAGGCACTCCGACAGCAAATAATTTCAGATAAAAATGAGGGCTAAAAGAAAAAGCAAACTGTCACTTTCACGGAAAAAAAGTGTAATTTTGTAGCATAGTAACCAATCGGTATGAACAAGATTATTGCAAAAGAAAATTTTTCAGAGAAAGTGGTACGTCTTGAAGTAGAGGCTCCGCTGATAGCCAAAAGCCGCAAAGCCGGCCATTTTGTAATTGTACGTGTGGGGAAAAAAGGAGAAAGGGTACCCTATACCATTGCGGCTGCCGATCCCCGGAAAGGTACCATCACCCTGGTCATTCAACGTGTGGGCAAATCATCGGAAAAGGTTTGCAGCCTTGAGGTAGGCGACTACATCACCGACCTGGTCGGGCCGCTCGGAAAGGCTACCCACATCGAAAAATTTGGCACAGTGGTTTGTGCAGGAGGAGGCGTGGGTGTGGCACCCATGTTACCCATCATTGAAGCAATGAAAAAAGCTGGTAACAGAGTGATCTCCGTCCTGGCCGCCCGCACGAAGGAACTCGTCATACTCGAAGAACAAGTAGCCCAATACTCCGATGAGGTAATCATCATGACCGACGATGGTTCATATGGTGAAAAGGGACTCATCACCCAGGGCGTGGAAAAAGTGATACAACGGGAGAAAGTGGACTTGTGTGTCACCATTGGCCCGGCCATCATGATGAAATTTGTGGCTCAGCTGACAAAGAAATACGAGGTACCTACCCTCGCCTCACTCAATACCATCATGGTGGACGGCACCGGAATGTGCGGTGCCTGTCGAGTAACCGTGGGAGGAAAAACAAAATTTGTCTGCATCGACGGCCCCGAGTTCGATGCCCATCAGGTTGACTTCGACGAGATGCTGATGCGACTAAAAGCTTATAATTAAACGAAAACAGGACATTTGTTTCAGGTTATCGACAAGAAAGAAACATCAAAGATATGAGCGAATATTTACAGGCGGAAAGAGCACAGGAGTGGCGTGAAACCCTGCGCAAATCGATGAAGAATAAAGATCGGACCGCCATTCCCCGGGTTAAAATGCCCGAGGTGGATCCCGAAGTACGCAGCCACACTTACGACGAAGTAAACCTTGGCCTGACCGAAGCAATGGCCCAAGAGGAATCTCACCGGTGCCTCGATTGTGTGGATCCTACCTGCATCACCGGCTGTCCGGTGGAGATCAACATCCCCAAGTTCATCAAAAACATAGAACGGGGCGACTACCTGGAGGCAGCCCGCACACTGAAAGAAACAAGCGCTCTTCCGGCGGTATGCGGACGTGTGTGTCCCCAGGAACGGCAATGTGAGAGCAAATGTTTTTATACACTGAAGTTGAAGAAAGAACCCGTAGCCATTGGCTATATGGAGCGCTTTGCGGCCGATTATGAACGGAAAAGCGGCAACATGTCTGTTCCGGAAATCGACCCTGCCAATGGCATTAAAATAGCTGTTGTGGGCTCGGGCCCTGCTGGCCTGGCTTTTGCCGGCGACATGGTGAAACGGGGTTACGACGTCACCGTGTTTGAAGCGCTTCACGAGCTGGGAGGGGTTTTGCGATACGGCATTCCCGAATTCCGCCTTCCCAATGAAATCGTGGATGTAGAGATCGACGGACTCCGGAAAATGGGTGTGAAATTCGAGACTAATTGCATCGTGGGAAAAACTATTTCACAAGAATATCTCAGGGAAGCGGGCTTCAGCGGCATTTTTGTCGGCAGTGGTGCCGGCTTGCCCAACTTCATGAACATACCGGGGGAGAATCTGATCGGCATCATGTCGTGCAACGAATATCTCACCCGGGTGAACCTCATGCAGGCAGCCGATCCGGAGAGCGATACACCGGTATACAAAGGGAAGAGAGTAGCCGTGATTGGCGGCGGCAACACCGCCATGGATGCGGTGCGCACTGCACGAAGGCTGGGTGCGGAAAAGGCTATGATCATTTACCGCCGCTCCGAAGAAGAGATGCCGGCCCGCGTGGAGGAAATCAAGCATGCCAAGGAGGAAGGAATTGATTTCTACACACTGCACAACCCTCTCCGATATGAAGGGGATGAGCGAGGACGCGTACAACGGATGCAGCTGCAACGAATGCAGCTGGGTGAACCCGATCAGTCGGGACGCCGCCGCCCCGTCGCCATTGAGGGTGACACGATCTGGCTGGAGGTCGACGAGGTAATCGTGAGTGTGGGGGTCTCCCCCAACCCACTGATACCGCAAACTTTCACCGGACTGGAAGTAACCTCCTGGGGAACAATTGTGGTGGATAGCGACACCATGCAAACCGCCGACGAGACGATTTATGCCGGAGGAGACATCGTACGCGGTGGAGCCACGGTCATCCTGGCCATGGGAGACGGCAGAAAAGCAGCCAAAGCAATGCATACTCATTTAATTCATTCATGATGAAGCTGAGAATACTGGCCGATGCGCATATACCCTTTCTAAAGGGAGTGGCCGAACAATTAGGTGAAGTGGAATACCTGCCTGGGAATCAGTTCACCCAGGAAGCAATCAAGGACAAAGATGCGTTGATTGTACGCACGGTAACGCATTTTGGGAAAGAGATACTCGAAAACACCGCAGTGAAACTGATCTGCTCGGCTACAATCGGATACGACCACATCGACACGGCTTACTGCGACGAAAACAATATTGCCTGGCGTACTGCACCCGGCTGCAATGCCAACTCGGTGGAGCAATATATCACGGCCTCTCTCCTGCTGCTGGCGCGGAAGCATCAGTTTACACTTGAAGAGAAAACCATTGGTATTGTGGGTGTTGGAAATGTGGGAAGTAAAGTAGAAGCAGCATGCCGCAAGCTGGGAATGAAGGTGCTGCTCAACGACCCTCCCCGGGCAGAAAAAGAGGGAAATGCAGCAGGACTGTTTGTCGACATGGAGGTAATTACACAACAAGCCGACATCATCACCTTTCACACTCCCCTGACAAAAAAAGGCCCTTACGCTACTTTTCACCTGGCAGATGATGCATTCCTGCAGCGCCTCGCTCGAAAGCCATTTATCATCAATGCTGCCCGTGGAGCTATTACCGACAACCAGGCCCTGAGAAAGGCACTCAGTGAAAAAACCATCTCAGGAGTGGTGATCGATTGTTGGGAGAACGAACCGGAGATAGATCGCGACCTTCTTGCGCTAGCCGATATTGCCACACCCCATATTGCCGGATACAGTGCCGACGGAAAATGGACCGCCACGAAGATGAGCCTCGAGAATTTACTGGATTTTTTTGGATTGGACATCACACCGCAATACGACGAGATACCACACCCCGCACAGCCTGTCATTGATTTGCAGCACATCTCTCCCGAAGAACAACTTTCTCACGCAGTATGGCATAGCTATGACCCCGTGAAGGAGACAGAGGCTCTCAGGAATGCCCCGGAGAAATTTTACTGGTTTCGTTCCAACTATCCCCTGCGACGAGAATATCCTGCCTACAGGGTAGATCAAGCGACTCCGTCTATTTTACATGAGCTGCAAAGATTGGGATTTGGCTCTTGAAATATTTTTCCACACGGATGTTGTGTTGAAAAAAAGCCACAATTATAGTAGATTTTAACGAAAATATTAAAAATAGTACTTTGTTAATTGCAGGGAATTGGGTATATTTGTCTGCTATAAAGACATCAGAACATTGATTGATTTAATTTATATAAACTTAAAACCAAAATGAACAGGAAATCAAATCTTTTATCGCTTTTGCTTGCTATTACGGTAGTGTTATTCGCTACCTCCTGCAGCAGTAAACTCAAACCGCTTTCACAAAGCAATTTCAATGTGACCCCCTCACCACTTGAAACGGTGGGTAATAAAATTCCGGTTACAATCAATGGAACCTTCCCTGAAAAATGGTTTCACAAAAATGCTACATTGACTGTCACTCCCGTATTGAAGTACGGAGACAAAGAACTGGTCGGAACGCCTTACAGCTACCAGGGTGAGAAAATCTCCGGAAACAAGGTAACCATCTCCAATAGCAAAGGTGGCAATTTCACGATCACCTCTACTTTCCCCTACACACCCGAGATGCTTTCGTCGGAACTCTACCTTCGCTTCGACGGGAAAATCAAGAAAAAACAATCGCTGCTGCCCGACCTCAAAGTGGCCGACGGCGTGATTGCTACTTCAGCACTGGCCGACGCAAA
>CAZRRC010000133.1:0-4736 GCA_964602395.1 uncultured Proteiniphilum sp.
GGACCCTCTGATTAACAGTCAGATGCTCTAACCGACTGAGCTAAGGAAGAATATTTAAATTTTTCCACTACTAGGTTGCTCTTCCTCTTGGACTTGAACCAAGGACCCTCTGATTAACAGTCAGATGCTCTAACCGACTGAGCTAAGGAAGAATATTCTTTTCGCTGAAAAGCGTTGCAAAAGTAGTATATTTTTCCGAATAAACCAATAACAGACAAAAAAAGTTAGTCCAAATTCGCAATTCTACAATCTCTCCTCCCGGAGGAACCACTTGTTCTCACAAGAGGCTGCATATCTCCTGTAGCACATCCCCATCATTATCAGAAAGATCGATCCAATGTATCTCTTTGTCTTTTCTGAACCAAGTGAGTTGCTTGCGGGCATAGTTGCGAGAGTGCTGTTTTATCTTTTCTACGGCAAACTCGAGCGGACCGTTTCCATCGAAATAATCGAAAAGTTCTTTGTATCCCACGGTATTCAACGAATTGAGATGTTTCTTCGGATAAAAGCCTTTTGCTTCTTGAAGCAAACCCTCCTCCATCATCAGATCCACACGCTGGTTGATGCGGTTGTAGAGTTCACTGCGTTCCCTGCTGAAACCCACCTTGACGATTCGAAAGGGGCGTTTTTTTTGCGGGTTTGTTCGCAACGTTGAGTAGGGTTTCCCTGCCATCAGACATACCTCCAGGGCATGAATCACCCTTTTGGGATTTTTCAGATCCACTTCGGCATAGAACACAGGATCCAGTATCCTAAGCTGCTGCCTGATCGGATCGAGCCCCTCTTTTTGGTAAAGCTCTTGCAGTTCTGTGCGCAGGGTCTCATCGATGGTGGGAATCTCATCGATACCTTTGCAGACTGCGTCGATATACATCATGGAACCTCCGGTGAGGATTACAACCGGGTATTGTTTAAACAAGGTGTCGAGCAACGAAAGCACATGCTGCTCATACTCACTGGCGCTGTAATAATCTTCGGGCAAGAGTGTGCCCACAAAATAATGATCCACCCTTTGCAACTGGTCATGGGTGGGTGCCGCCGTACCAATGGTCATGCCCTTATAGATCTGACGGGAGTCGGCCGACAGGATGGGACACCCCAGCTTCTCGGCAAGCTCCAGGCTCCAGGCTGTTTTACCCACACCGGTAGGACCAACCAGGACAAGCAACGTAGGTTGTGAGGAGAACGTGAACTGTTTCTTTTCTATGACAAATTAATTTTTAAGGAATCAATAAAGGTCACTGTTGTCCGGTTCAGCCGGAACATCATCGAGTCCATCAAAACCCTCTTTATCGAGCTCATCCATTTCAAAGCTTTCGTCACCGTAGAACGTCTCACCCGTATCGAAGGTTGCACTCTCTAACTTGAGCTCTTCAATTTGGATTATCTGCTTGGGAGGCTCTCCCTCAGAGAAGGTGCAGACTGCTTTCTGCAGATTTTTACCGGGTATTACTTCCGACAACTCAATAAACAATGCCCTCTCGGTGAGATAATCGAAAACAAACATCAGCTTTTGTTTTTCATCTTCCAGATAATCGCTCAGGACACAGTCATCCATAGTCAGAGAGTCCTCGTCGGAATAGGTATCCATTTCCACCAGGGTAATCTCTTCCTTTTTTCGCCATTTGTCGTCGCAAAGGAAAAAAGAAGCCATCTCCTCTTCACTGAATCCCGTGCACTCGATCAGTGCGTGATAGAAATCCAAAAAAGTTTGATCGGCATCAATTTTAATTTCTCTTTTGAACCTTTCCGTCTCATCCGATAGAATTAAAAATTTGAATATCATTGTAACCTCCGTTTTATGCATTGTTGACGTTTCAAAGGTAATAAAAAGTTTCAAAAAGCAACACGAAAATTATCCTGAACCTATTCACAGCTGATTTGTTTTATTAATATGTCCGTCGATCCTGCCTATCTGGATATCTTTGAGCAGGACTTGCACCTCTCACTTGCAAGGCAGGATACGACGACTGTTATTTCGAATAAGAGAAATTTGTATCTTTGTGTATCTAACCAGTATACTATAACTTCTATGGCGCTAAGGCAGCAACAGGCATTGAAACAAACACAACGGCTTTCTCCCCTGCAAATGCAGGTGATTAAACTGGTGGAGTTGAACACGGTGGAGGTAGAAGACCGTATTAAACAGGAGGTGGAAGAAAATCCGGCGCTGGAAACTGGGGACAATGAACTACTGGAAGATCCGGAAAATGACCCTACCGAAACGAAAGAGAACGATCTCTCCCAGGAAGAAATCATTCTGGGCGATTATTTTTCAGAAGATGACATCCCCGACTACCGCCTCAATGGATCGAATCAAAAGAGCGAACAAAACTTTATTGAGATCAGTTACTACGATGATAAATCGTTGAACGACTACCTGAGGGAGCAGATCGGGCTTTTGAATCTGGATGATCGCAAACAGATGATCGCGGAATATATCATCGGCAATCTCGATGAAAATGGTTATCTGCAACGTGATCTGCAATCTATTTCTGATGACCTGCTTTTTCAGCAGCGAATAGAAGCCACCCCCCTTCAACTGGAAGATGTGTTGTACGAGCTACAGGATCTGGATCCCCCCGGCATCTGTGCCCGCGACCTGCAGGAGTGCCTTCTGCTGCAGCTCAATCGCTATGAATCCACACAGGCCGTGGAACATGCCAAAATTATCCTGTCGGATTACTTTGAAGAGTTTTCGCGAAAACACTACGACAAGATTATGCGGCAAATGGGTATCGCGGAGGAGGATCTACGCGATGCCATTCACGAGATCATCTCCCTCAACCCGAAGCCCGGTAACAGCCTGGGTAGTAGCATGCAAACAGCCATGAACAACATCACCCCCGATTTCATCGTGGAGTCGGAAAATGGCATCGTTTCTTTTCACCAGAACAACAGCAACATCCCCAGCCTGAAGGTGAACCGCAATTTTTCGGAGATGCTCAAGGGTTATGTCGACAACAAAACGAGCATGTCGGCCGATGACAAGCAGGCCATGCTTTTTATGAAACAAAAGGTAGATGCTGCCAAGTGGTTCATCGACGCGGTAAAACAGCGGCAGTACACGTTACAGCGTACCATGGAAGCCATCGTGGCACTGCAGTACGACTTTTTTCTCACAGAAGACGAGACCCAGCTCAAGCCGATGATCCTGAAGGATGTAGCAGAAAGAACCGGCTTCGACATTTCCACCATATCGCGTGTAAGCAACAGCAAGTACGTGCAGACAAACTCAGCTGTTTATCCGCTCAAATATTTCTTCTCGGAAGCGATGCAAACCCACGAAGGGGAGGACATCTCTTCGCGGGAAGTAAAGAAAATACTCAAAGAGAGCATCGACAATGAAGATCCTTCGAAACCTCTGACCGACGATCATCTCACCAGAATTCTCAACGAAAAGGGCTATGTGATTGCACGTCGCACAGTAGCGAAATATAGGGAGCAATTGCTCATTCCTGTGTCGCGTTTAAGAAAAAAACTATAACTTTGCTCTTTCATTGAAAGCAACCCATCAGGATGAAGTCGATCTCACATGTTATTTCCACCGTCTTTCAGCCTTTGTTGATGCCTACCTACGGGATCATGCTCCTGTTTGTGTACACCTATTTTGGCGTAATCTACAGTCATCAGTTCTGGCAGATTGTTTCACCAGTGATTCTTTTTTCTTTTGCTGTTCCAGCAATTCTCATTTTTATGCTCTTTCGCATGGGAATCATATCCGATTTGTCGTTGAAAGTACGTCGTGAGCGATTCTATCCCTACTTGATCACGCTTTTGTCATACTCGGCCATGATCATTTTCTATTATAGGATGCACATGCCCCGTTGGTTTATGATGATTATGGCCGCCTCCGTGGTAATCATGGTAATTGCCATTTTCATCACCCTCTTATGGAAGATCAGTGCACACATGTTTGGCATAGGAGGCCTCATAGGCGGTGCAATGGCAGTAAGTTTTTACGTGGAACGGTCAAACCCCTATTATATGTTCATGGGATTGTTCATCATTGCCGGGCTGGTAGGCACCTCGCGGCTTATACTCCGGCGCCACACCCTGTCTCAGGTAATTGCCGGTTTTCTACTTGGTTTTCTGGTTTCATTTATGTTCGTATGGATTGGCGCACGAACATAAACAAACCTGTTTTTCCGCTTTGACAATAGAGAATTATTTTGTACATTTATACCGATATATATAATTTTATAAAACGATAATCATGATGAATTTTCCAGAAAATGTAAAGTACTCTACCGATCATGAATGGGTGAGAGTGGAAGGTAGTGAGGCGTACGTGGGCATTACCGATTTTGCACAGGACGAACTAGGTGAAATTGTGTTTGTAGATGTAACCACACAGGGTGACACACTTGGGCAGGGAGAAGTCTTCGGAAGCATAGAGGCCGTAAAAACAGTATCCGATCTGTTGATGCCAGTCGGAGGAGAAGTGTTGGAAATTAATCCAAAACTCGACGATGCACCCGAACTGGTAAACAAAGACCCCTTTGGTGAAGGATGGATCATTAAAATAACAGTGCAAAATACCGAAGAGCTGTCCGGCTTGATGTCGGCAGACCAGTACAAAGCATTTGTTGGAAAGTAAAATAAATGTACCGATGTACCAATGTGCCAAGGAGGCTATCTTCTGAAGAGGTCTCGATTTTGGCACATAGTTATGATAGTTTAAAATAAAAAAGATGAACCCTTTTGTGAGTATAATCATGGGCAGCACATCCGAC
>CAZRRC010000134.1:0-4675 GCA_964602395.1 uncultured Proteiniphilum sp.
GGGAAAGAATTATTTAAGCTGCAATCAATCCAGATAGATCCTCTCAAATGAAAATAAATCTCTTTTTTTGCATTGTGATCGAATAAGTTTATTTGTATTAGATTGCTTTTTTGATGTAAAGTAGTTCATTTCAATTGCGGTATTAATTGTTACTTTTGTAGTATGAAAACCGGATAAATAAGACTTTCATGAAAAAAAACATTCTTTTCACGCTTGGGATACTCCTTCTTTTATCGTGCCGCACCGAACCGCAAAGCTCCATGATCGCTCGAAGCACGATCAAGATTGAGGAGGGAGAGAACAGGGAATCCATCATCGAAAAGGCAGCGCATGTAGTACCCACGGTGAATCAACTGGATGCGCTGCAAAATGAATTTATCGCTTTCATCCACTTCGGCCCCAACACCTTCACCCGCAAGGAGTGGGGGAATGGGATGGAGGACCCGGCAGTTTTTGATTTGCAAACGCTCGACACCGACCAGTGGTGTAGGGCCATGAAATCGGCCGGCATGAAAATGGTGATTCTCACTGCCAAGCACCATGATGGATTTGTACTCTGGCAGAGCCGTTATACCAATCATGGAGTGGCCTCTTCCGGTTACCGCAATGGAAAGGGTGATGTGCTGAAAGAGCTGTCGGAGTCCTGTAAAAAACATGGTCTCAAACTCGGTATTTACCTCTCTCCGGCCGATCTGTATCAAATTGAACACCCCAACGGTCTGTATGGTAACCTGAGTGAATACACCAAACGCACCATTCCTCGCGCGGTGGAGGGTCGCCCTTTTGAAAACAAAACCACCTTTGAGTTTGAAGTAGATGACTACAATGAATATTTCCTGAACCAGCTCTTTGAATTGCTGACCGAGTATGGTGATATTCATGAAGTATGGTTCGATGGGGCACACCCCAAAAGAAAAGGAGGACAAACCTATCACTATGCGGCATGGAGGGAATTGATTCGTACCCTTGCACCCAAGGCGGTGATATTCGGGCGCGAAGATATCCGCTGGTGCGGAAATGAAGCAGGTGCAACAAGGGAAACGGAATGGAACGTGATCACTTATCCGGAAGATCCCAACCTCTCCACTGAATTTTCAGATCTGACGGACAACGACCTTGGCTCGCGGGAAAAGCTTTACGCAGGAAAATACCTGCACTACCAGCCGGCAGAAACAAACACCTCCATTCGTGAGGGATGGTTTTACCGGGATGACACCAACCAGAAAGTACGCAGTGCCGATGATGTGTTTGACATATACGAACGTTCAGTGGGTGGCAATTCCATCTTTTTGCTGAATATCCCCCCCAATCGTGAAGGAAAATTCTCACCCCGTGATGTAGCGGTATTGGAAGAGGTAGGACAAAGAATTCAGGAGACCTATTCCATTAATCTCTTTGAGAATGCACGCGGTCCAAAAGAGGTACTCGATGGCAAGGCTGAAAGTTTTCTCCTTGTGGACAACGCTGATCATTCCTTCACCATCAGCCTGCGAAAACCGGCTACCATCAACAGGCTGATTCTGCAGGAAGCCATTGCTACACACGGTGAACGGGTGGAAACACACGGGGTGGATGCCTGGATCGATAACCAATGGGTGGAAATTGCACAAGCAACCAATATTGGCTACAAGCGGATTCTTCGTTTCCCGGAAGTGACCACGAACAAAATACGAGTACGGATCACCGCGTCACGCCTCAACCCGGCCATCAGCAACGTATCTGCACACTACTACCATGCCCGTCCACCACAGCTGGCGTTTTCACGCGACAAGGAGGGGATGGTGACCATTGCACCCTTGCAAAGTGTGTTTAATTGGAACCTTCACGGAGAAAATGCGGCAGAGAATCTGAATGCGGGTTATGAAATATTTTACACTCTCGACAGAACAGAACCCAGCCGGAACTCCATCAAATATGAGGGTCCCATTCCCGTAATCAACAACGAACTCAAGGCGGTTTCATTCCTCCACGAGATACAGGGAGCGGTACACAGTGAAACCTTCGGAATAGCCAAGAAAGCGTGGGAACCTGCCGGTGTAAGCAGCCAGCAAGACAGACGCCCCGCTACGGCAGCTTTCGATGCAAATCCGGCTACGTACTGGCAGTCGGAAGAAAAGCCCACACCCCATTTCATTGCCATTGATTTGGGTAGCGAGCAGGAGTTGAAAGCATTGGTCTACACGCCACAAACATTCTACCCCGGAGGGATGATGGCGAAAGGAGATATCCAAGTAAGCAGCGACGGCAAGCGTTGGAACAAGGTCGATAGCTTTGAATTTGGGAACCTGGTGAATGATCCCACCAAGCGGACACATCGGTTCGCATTGCCTGTAACAACCCGTTATGTGCGTGTGGTGGCCATACAAATTGAGGGAGAAGGGAATCACGTAGCCGTTGCCGAATTGGATTTTTTATAGTGGTCATTTTGTTCATTCCTAACAAATTACTTTTTACATCCATCTATTCACTTTAACCACAAAACAGATTCTAATGATGAGAAAAAATATCTTCCCGCTGCTGGCCATGCTAATCATTTTCGTAGGCTGCACCTTGCAACCCGGAAAAAAGGCAACACAAGAACTGCAACTGATTTACGATAAGCCAGCCCAGCTGTGGGAAGAGACACTTCCCCTTGGCAATGGCCGCATCGGAATGATGCCCGACGGCGGCGTGGATGTAGAACAGATCGTGTTGAACGACATCACCCTATGGAGCGGCAGTGAAGATACAGCAGCGCTCAATCCCGATGCCATTCAATACCTGCCCCAAATACGCGAACTGCTCTTAGCCGGAAAAAACAACGAAGCGCAACAACTAATGTATCGTCATTTTCGCTGCGGAGGTGAAGGATCTGGTCACGGAAGCGGGAAAGATGTGCCTTATGGTAGCTTCCAGATGTTGGGCAACCTGCAGATTACACACCGCTATGCCAATGAGGACAGTATAAGTGATTACAACCGGATGCTGTCATTAAACGATGCGGTGGCCACAACGAAATTCAACAAGGGGGATGTGCATTTCTCGCGTGAATATTTTGCATCTTTTTCAGACGATGTGCTGCTGATCAGGCTCTCGGCCAATAAGAAAAAGGCTGTCGCGTTCAGCCTCACTCTCTCCCGACCTGAAAGAGCGACCGTTTCTGTGGAGGAGCAATCCTTGTGTATGGAAGGGCAGCTCAACGACGGGTACAATGGTGACAAGGGGGTGCGCTACTTCACAAAACTGCAGATCGTGAACATGGGCGGCACAGTTTCATCGAACGAAGAAGGACTCTCGTTGTCGGGTGCCGACGAAGCAATAATCATCCTCTCCTCCTCCACCGATTTGCTCGAAAAAGAATACAAAGAGAAGACATCCATGTTGCTCAACAAAGCATTGGCAACAAACTACGATAAGCTAAAAATCAATCATACAGAAAAGTACCAGGAGAAATTCAACCGGGTGGAACTTGATCTGGGTGAGCAGGATAACGACCTTACCACCGACAGGCGTCTGCACGACTTTCAGACAAACGATGACAGTGCTTTCGCCTCACTTTACTTCCAGTACGGCCGCTATCTGATGATCTGTGGTACAAACGAACATACCCTACCACTCAACCTGCAGGGACTCTGGGCAAACACGCTGCAAACCCCATGGAATGGCGACTACCACCTGAACATCAATGTGCAAATGAATTACTGGCCTGCCGAAGTATGCAACCTCTCCGAATTGCACCAGCCTCTGCTCGATTTCACCCAGTCGCTCGTGCCCTCGGGTACCAAAACGGCACAAACCTTCTACGGAGCAAATGGATGGATTGCCCATATGATGAGCAACCCGTGGAGATTCACAGCCCCGGGCGAACATGCATCGTGGGGCGCCACCAATACCGGGGGCGCCTGGCTTTGTGCGCACCTATGGGAACATTATGCCTTCACACAGGACAAGGAATACTTGCAACGCGTCTACCCTACTTTGGCCTCGGCAGCGCAGTTTTTCCTCTCGGCCATGATCGTGGAGCCCAAAAACGGCTGGCTGGTCACTGCCCCCTCCTCCTCACCCGAGAACGGTTTTTATATGCCGGGCTCCCGCGATCAGGTTTTTGTCTGCATGGGCCCCACCATGGATGCACAAATCATCCACGAGCTGTTTAGCAACACCTTGTCAGCGGCCACTATACTGGGTATTGAAGATGAAATCACGTCCCAAATTAGCGAGACACTACCCAAACTGCCACCCATGCAAATCAGCCAAAAGGGCTACTTGATGGAGTGGTTGGAAGATTACGAAGAGGTAGATCCGCAACATCGCCACGTCTCGCACCTCTATGGCCTGCACCCCTCCAATCAGATTTCACCCTATACCACCCCGGAGCTGGCAGCGGCTGCACGCGCAACACTGGAACGTCGAGGAGATGGAGGCACGGGCTGGTCGCGTGCCTGGAAAGTAAACTTCTGGGCACGACTACACGATGGCAACCGCGCCTACAAATTACTCAAAAGCCTCATGGAACCGGCACTTCCAATGAATGCCACCACATATGATGGACAAGGTGGCGGAACCTACCCCAACCTGTTCTGCGCACATCCGCCGTTTCAAATCGACGGCAACTTCGGAGGTACTGCAGGTATTGCCGAAATGCTTATCCAGAGCCAGGATGGTTACATCAATCTGCTTCCTGCCCTCCCCGATG
>CAZRRC010000135.1:0-4662 GCA_964602395.1 uncultured Proteiniphilum sp.
ATGCGCTCATACGCCTGTGGGCTGGAAATAAGTTTTTAACCATAAAAGTAAATAATATGAAACAGATATATGCGCTAGTGATAATATTATTCATTGGTATCAATGGATGTAATGATGATTTCATGGACCGGTTCCCGCCGGATAAACTCAATGACGCTAACTTCTGGTCGTCGGAGGATGATCTGATTCTGTACTGCAATCGTTTGTACCCGTTATACATCATGGGATCGACTAATGGAAAAGGTAATTGGGTTTATTCCGAAAACATAAATTCCGATTACGTGGTCACAAACCCTTTTCAAAATATTCCGGCAGGGATTCATACAATTCCCACGAATGCGGGAGACGGGGGCTGGAATTGGGTGAACATGAGGCGGATCAATTATTTTCTGGCAAGGTATCAGAAAACGCCCATTTCCCAGGAATTAAAAAATGTGTACGCGGGAGAGATTTTGTTCTTTAAGGCGTGGGACTATTTTGACAAGATCAAGCGATTTGGCGAGGTCCCATGGATTTCTTCGGATTTAGGAACAGATTCGGAAGAACTCATGGCACCCCGGACTCCGCGTGCTGTATTGTTGGATTCTGTATTGGCGACGATCGACAAAGCTATTCAGTATCTGTTTGAAGGTACATTTAGAAAATATCATACCGAACTTGGACTGGATGGTAAGAAATTCCTGGAGAATGCGGCAGATGCTTCTGGCCGACTCATACAGGAAGGCCATTATAAAATCTATAATACCGGGAATATAAGGGAAGATTATCACGATGTCTTTATCGCAATGGGACAATTTACCGGGGAAAAAGCACGTGAAGTGATTCTTCAAAGGAAGTTTGTGGAAAATATTTTAGGCCACAATTTCTTGAGATACTACAATTGGAATAACGAACATAAAATGGGCGGAACGAGAGCTTTGGTTGACCTCTATTTATGTAAAGACGGAATGCCAATTTCTCAAAGTCCTTTATACAGAGGGAACGACAGCATCCAGGTGGAGTTTATTGACAGAGATCAACGGTTACGTCAAACCATCTGCTATCCGAATGAGTACCTGTGGGTCCCTGAACATAATGATATCGGTATTAAAGTGCCAATCATACCAGGGGCATCATCGGATTATGGCTTTTGTGAAACAGGCTATTGGTTTATTAAATACTGGAGTTTTAATCCTGAAGAAAAGGGCAAGGGATCAGGAGCAAACCCCTCAGGGATTCAGGCTTTCATTCTATTTCGATATGCTGAAACGCTTCTTATCCATGCAGAGGCCATGGCTGAACTGGGTCGGTGTGACCAGGCTGTGGTTGACAAAACCATCAATGTTTTAAGAAACAGGGCTGGAATGGCGCCCATGCAAATAAGCAGTCTTGTGAAAGACAGTAAATCCGATTTTCCAGAGCTTCCTGTTCTATTGGATGAGGTGAGAAGAGAACGTACGGTAGAACTCGCGTTCGAATTCCTTCGCCGCGATGATCTGATACGCTGGAAAGCAGGGAAATTATATGAAAAAAAGCCGCTTGGTATGAAATTCTGGCAATACATGTATCCCAAAAAGAACAGCGCGGGAGCATACACGACGCAAGTAGGGAAGAACATTTTTGTCGATCAGGACGGCTTCCTGGATCCGCATCAAAAGCAATTGCCCGGAGGTCGGATTTTTGAAGAACCCAAGCATTACTATTTCCCGATCCCGATTGAGGATATTACCCTGAATCCGAATCTTGTCCAGAGTCCTGGATGGTAATTGAGAATTTATCTTTTAGGGGGGAATAGCCTGCAATCTTATGACTACCCCCTCCGATATTGGGAGGGGGTAGTTCATTTAAAACAAAGTAAAATTTACAAAATGAAAAAATATGTTTTGACATTCATTTTTCTTATAACGATGGCGATATGCTTTGGACAGGAGAAAATGCTTTGTGTTGGTCAATATTGGACTGAAGACGAAGCAAATTTAAAGATGAAAGAGTTTGCAAAAACCTGGTGTGATAAAGCCTCCTGGGAAAAAAGAGCCAGTGTTATCAAGCACGGGATTATTGTGGGGATGAAGCTTGATCAGATGCCTGATATAGAAGGAAATTTCAATGCAAAAATCACAAATAGTCGTACTTTTAATGGCTATATCGTTGAGAACATTCAAATTGAGAGCTTTCCAGGTTTTTATATCACAGGAAATATCTATAGACCAATAAATGCCCAGGAGAAGAATGCTGCAATTCTATCTCCACACGGACATCTTCAGGATAAACGGCTGAAGGAAGACGTCCAGTACCGGTGTGCGGTACTGGCCCGTATGGGGGCTATTGTTTTTGCTTACGATATGGTCGGACATGGAGACTCTCATCAAGTCAGCTCCCATGATATCCCAATAGCCATGCTGTTACAGACATGGAATAGCAAGCGTGTACTCGATTATCTACTGTCACGCCCCGATGTTGACCCGGAGAGAATTGGCATGACAGGAGGTTCAGGAGGCGCTACACAAACATTGCTGTTGACAGCAATTGATGAACGTATAAAGGTTTCTGTTCCCTGTGTTCAGGTCTCAGCCCATTTTTTTGGAGGATGTGTGTGTGAAAGTGGTATGCCAATTCATAAGAACAAGAATCATCAGACAAACAACGTGGAAATTGCAGCCTTGTGTGCTCCGCGTCCAATGTTATTAATATCAGATGGAAACGACTGGACAAGAAATACCCCTCGAATTGAATATCCATACATTCACAAAGTCTATGAATTATATGATGCAGAACATAAAATTGAAAATGTCCATTTACCTGCTGAAAAACACGATTATGGATATTCTAAGCGTGTAGCCATGTACAATTTTTTTTCGCACCACTTGCGACTTAACACGGGAGCTGTGGATTGGGAACCCACTATTAATGAAGATTTTGTAACAATCCTACCTGCAAATCAATTAAAAGTATTTACTGAAGAGAATCCATTGCCTGATAATGCGTTAAAAGGAGATGACGAAATATTCAAGTATCTGGATTTAAAATAGCAACACCTAATAATGTGATTAAGAAAAAAACGAGCATATTTTTTGTCGGATTATTGTTCCTGTGCAGCTCAATGCATGGACAGGATAATGCCCTTCCTCCCTGGCAGGAGGGTTACTTGGATATCCACCATATTAGTACGGGAAGGGGCAACGCTTCCTTCGTTCTTTTTCCCGATGGGACAAGCCTTGTTGTCGATTGCGGGGATATGTCGGAAACTCAGACCAGGGTTCTTTCGGAGAAGAATACGCCTTTGGTACCTGACGATTCAAAGACACCCGCACAATGGGTGTCCGATTATATCTATCAATTTCACCCAAAAAAGGAAAATGCAGTAATCGATTATGTTTTAATAACGCACTACCATGATGACCATTTTGGCGAGGTCGACAATATAAGAAAGAGACATCCTGATGGTGGATATTTAATGACGGGTATTACAGAGTTGGGGTCAATAATCCCGATTAAAAAGATCATTGACAGAGGGTCAGATTTCCCTGTAAATTTCAGAGATGAGGAGGTGCAAAAAAAAATTGTCAGTAAGGGAGATCCCTATTCAATGATCGCAACCTTAAAAGAATACTGGAAATTTATCGATTTTCATGGAAAAAGCCGGGGAATGTCCCATGAAAAATTTACAGTAGGAAGAAACGACCAAATTGGATTAAACTATAAACCTGAACAGTTTTATGACTTTAAAGTCAAAAACTTATTTGCAAATGGAGAGGTATGGGATGAATTAAACAATAAGGCATATGGGTATATCAAACCGGAAGAATACGGATACAACGGTGAAAATAATGAACTTAGCACTGGAATTAGAATAAGCTACGGTAGTTTCGATTACTACACCGGTGGCGATATCAGCGGAATTGACCAGCACGGACAAGACAATCCAAACAGCATGGAAACAAAAACTGCACCGGTAATCGGCGCAGTTGATGTTGCAACTTTGAACCACCACGGAAACAGAAGCTCGATGAATACTTTTTTTGTCATGTGCTTGCGACCGAGGGTTTGGATAGGGCAGACCTGGGACGCCAGCCATCCGGCAGGAGATGTATTGAGAAGGATTACCTCAAGAAGCTTGTACCCGGGCGAACGTGATGTGTTTGCAAATGCGATGCTGGAGTCAACAAAGCTTGTCATAGGATCCATGGTTGATAAATCTTACAAATCTCAGTCAGGACACCTTCTGGTCAGGGTTTATCCGGGTGGCAACAACTATTCCGTGTTTGTGCTGGATGATAAAACAGCAAAAAGGGATATAAAAGCGAAGTTCAATTACTCTTCAAAATAAGTTAGCTGCCTAAAAAAAGTAATGGTAACCTTTAATGCATATAATATGAATTTTTATACTAAAACCTTAATTAAGAATCTTTTCTCAATTTTCTGGCTAAAGAGAACATATGTCTACTTTATGCTTACAGGTATCATTCTTTTGTTGTCCATACCAATCACACGTGCTCAAACCTTGAATATCTTTAACAAGGATACAAGTGAGGGCTGGCTACAATCTTCAAGGGTTTTTTTACTCGATGCATATCAGCCTCCATTCGCTCCTGAACTTGAATATGATGTAGAATCATGGGTTGAAACCATGATTGACATGAACGTGAATGTACTCCGTTTTCCGACCATGGGAAAATATGCAAC
>CAZRRC010000136.1:0-4585 GCA_964602395.1 uncultured Proteiniphilum sp.
TAAAATAAAAAAGATGAACCCTTTTGTGAGTATAATCATGGGCAGCACATCCGACCTGCCCGTAATGGAAAAGGCAGCACAGTTTCTCAACGAAATGGAGGTGCCCTTTGAGATGAATGCCCTCTCGGCACACCGCACGCCCGAGGAGGTGGAGAAATTTGCCAAAGGAGCCGCAGAAAGGGGAATAAAAGTAATCATTGCCGCAGCCGGCATGGCCGCGCACTTGCCTGGGGTGATTGCTTCCATGACCACCCTCCCTGTCATTGGCGTTCCCATCAACGCGTCGCTCGACGGAATGGATGCATTGCTCGCTATTGTGCAGATGCCTCCGGGCATACCGGTAGCCACGATGGGTATAAACGGCGCACTGAATGCGGCCATACTTGCCTTACAGATGATTGCCACCGGCGATGAGACGGCACGGCAGAAGCTTGCTTCCTACAAAGAAAGTTTAAAAACGAAGATCACGAAGGCAAACAAAGAGTTGGCATCGGTAACCTATGCCTACAAAACAAACTGACCTGTTTTATTTGCGATGAATCGTTCTGAGATTCATCGTTATGTGATCAAAAATCAAATAAAAAAGAAATGAAACGAATACTATTTATGCTCACGACCCTCTTTCTGCTGGCGGCCTGCAATGAAGGCAAGAAGGCGGACACAACCGCGCCCGACAACGACGGCATCGATTCTACTTTTCAATATAAGGTAGACCGTTTTGCCGACATTGAAATACTGCGTTACCCGGTGCCAGGCTTCAACAGCCTGTCGCTGCAACAAAAAGAACTTATTTATTACCTGTCGCAGGCAGCGCTCGAGGGACGCGACATCCTCTGGGATCAGAATAACCGCTACAATCTCACCATCCGCCGGGTGTGTGAGGGAGTATATGAGAATTACATGGGAGATAAATCTTCACCGGAGTGGGGAAACTTCGAAACTTACCTGAAGCAGATCTGGATGGCCAACGGCATTCACCATCACTATTCGGAAGACAAGATTATTCCGCAATTTCCACAAGACTGGTTTGTGAAGATTGTGAAAAGTGTGGACCCGGGAAGGATGCCATTTCGCGACGGCATGGCCGCCGATGAGACATTGAAGGAAATTGTTCCAGTGATGTTCGACCCGGCCGTAATGCCCAAACGAATGAGCCAGACACCCGGCACCGACATCGTAACCACCTCGGCTGTGAACTTTTACGAGGGCGTAACCCAGAAGGAAGTGGAAGACTTTTACAATGCGATGAAGGTTCCGAACGACAATACACCGGTATCATACGGGCTGAACAGCAAGGTGACGAAAGTGAATGGTGTGGTGACCGAACAGGTATGGAAACTGGGCGGCATGTACGACAAAGCCATTGAACGCATCATCGGATGGCTGGAGAAGGCTGTTGCCGTGGCCGAAAATGATCAACAGAAGCAAACCATTCAGAGCCTCATTGCCTATTATAAAACAGGAGACCTGAAGACATTCGACGACTATTCCGTACAATGGGTAACCGATACCACCTCCCGTGTCGACTTCATCAACGGTTTCATTGAAACCTACAGTGATCCCCTCGGACTGAAAGCAACCTGGGAGTCGATGGTCAACTTCAAAAGTATTGAAGCCTCTGAACGTACCCGCATCATCAGCGAGAATGCACAATGGTTTGAAGACAACTCACCCATCGACAATCGATTCAAAAAGGAAGAGGTGAAAGGCGTATCGGCTAAGGTGATCACTGCGGCCATCCTGGCTGGAGATACCTATCCGTCAACACCCATTGGAATAAATTTGCCGAATGCCGACTGGATTCGCCGTGATCATGGTTCCAAATCGGTCACCATAGACAACATCACCTTCGCCTACGACAAGGCTGCCGAAGGAAACGGCTTCAAGGAAGAGTTTATGCAGAGTGATGCCGAGAGGGAGCTGACAGCTAAATATGGCACGCTCACCGACAATCTGCATACCGACCTGCATGAATGTCTGGGACACGGATCGGGCAAGTTGCTCCCCGGAGTCAGCACCGATGTGCTACAGGCCTATGCCTCTCCGCTGGAGGAGACCCGTGCCGATCTGTTCGCACTCTATTATCTGGCCGATCCGAAACTGGTGGAACTGGGACTGCTGCCTGATGGCGAAGCTTACAAAGCAGAGTACTATTCCTACATCATGAACGGAGCCATGACACAGCTCACCCGCATCCAACCGGGTAAACAGATCGAACAGGCCCATATGCGCAACCGCGCCACCATATCGAACTGGGTTATCGAACAAGGCAAAGCCAACAACGTGGTAACACTGGAAAAAAGAGATGGTAAGACCTTTGTGGTTGTCAACGACTACGACAAGCTGCGTGCCCTTTTTGGTCAGTTGCTCGCTGAAGTGCAACGCATCAAGTCGGAAGGTGATTTCGAAGCAGGAAAGAATCTGATTGAAACCTATGGGGTAAAAGTAGATCCTGCGCTGCATGCAGAAGTGCTGTCGCGTTACGAATCGCTGAATATTGCTCCCTATAAAGGATTTGTAAACCCTGTTTACAAGCTGGAGAAAGATGAGAATGGGAAGGTAACCAACGTGACCATCTCATACGATGAAAATTACGTGGATCAACATCTGCGTTACTCCCGGCAGTACTCGGTGTTACCGCTGAAAAATTGATCCTATTGCCTCTTTCCACCGGCAATCGGCACATCAACTCATCGGTACATTGACATATTTACTTATGAATTACGAAGAAACAATCGCATACCTCTATCAGCAGATGCCCGAATACCAGCGTATCGGGCATCTTGCTTACAAGGAAGGACTCGACAACAGTCTGGCACTGGATGCTATCTTTGGCCATCCCCATCGCCGTTATAAAACCATTCACGTGGGAGGCACCAACGGAAAGGGATCGACCTCCCACCTACTGGCAGCTATTCTGCAGGAATCGGGTTACCGCGTGGGTCTCTATACCTCTCCCCATCTAATCGACTTTCGCGAACGGATCAGGGTTAACGGCGCCATGATAGACAAGCAGTATGTGATTGATTTCGTGGAAAAATACAAAGATCAGTTTGAAGCGGTGATGCCCTCCTTTTTTGAACTGACCATGGAGATGGCTTTTCTCTGGTTTGCTGCACAGGAAGTCGACGTGGCGGTGATTGAAGTCGGCCTGGGTGGACGCCTCGACAGCACCAACATCATCTCTCCCGATCTCAGTGTAATCACCAACATCGGCTACGATCACATGAAATTTCTCGGCAATACCCTCCCAAAGATTGCCACCGAAAAAGCGGGAATCATCAAACCCTATACACCGGTGGTAATCGGTGAGATTGGAAGTACCGAAGTCGCGCAGGTTTTTATCGACAAAGCAAAGTCGGTTGAGGCCCCTCTTGTCTTTGCAGAACGCTACATGAGTAACTTTGTTGCCGAAAGAACAGGGAGAGGATGGCTTTTTCAGGCGGACAATTATCCCGGCTTTCCGGGTGAGCTGAAGGGACCGGCTCAGGATAAAAATGCCAGAACGGTTTTAACTGCGGTGGAAGTGCTCCTTGAAACAGGATACACCATTCCGAAGGAAGCTGTCTACAATGGTTTCAATGGCGTGACAGCCCTCACTGGCTTAATGGGGCGATGGCATCAGTTGCAGTCATCACCGAAGATTATTTGCGACATCGCACACAATGCTCATGGCCTGCGTTACATAGCTGAGCAGTTACTTTTGGAAGATTGTGACCGGTTACATCTTATTTTCGGGATGGCCAACGACAAGGATGTGGACTCTGTGCTTGCTTTGATGCCAAAAAAAGGTCGCTATTACTTTACCAGGGCATCGGTAGAGCGTGCCCTGGATGAAAAGAGGCTGCATGAGCAAGCTGAAGCTTATGGTCTGGAAGGCTCCACATATCCATCGGTTGCGGAAGCCATTCACGCAGCCAAAGAAACCGCCGATGAAAATGATCTCATCTTCATCGGCGGTAGTTCTTTTGTGGTGGCAGATGCCCTGCCGTTGTTCCTTGGGAGGTTACCCAATCAGTAGATCAGGATAATCTGAAACGAGGCTGAGGGAGGATTTCCAACATATCTCGCTGCATCGGAAGCCTCCAGATAAAATGTGGCCGTGGAGGGATTTCCCAATACGAAATCGCAACTGTAGGTCTCAGTGTATGGGATGCCAGAAGAGTCTTTTAGCGTTTTTACATAGGGCAGTGCCGTTTTCGAATTGTTGTTAAATTTATAGTAGGCCAACGCAGCACCTTCGTCGAAAATATAGTCTTTTAATTCGGGGAGGTTTACGGTCGCAGCATAATAGGCTTCATCCTCG
Organism: uncultured Proteiniphilum sp.; assembly: GCA_964602395.1. GTDB lineage: Bacteria > Bacteroidota > Bacteroidia > Bacteroidales > Dysgonomonadaceae > Proteiniphilum. Next base: position 4,307 of record CAZRRC010000136.1, read on the forward strand.
TTTTCAAACCACTCCCAGTCCGCACCATTGATTGACACAGGAATCACTTGCCATTGTCCGTTCAATGAATTATCAATCATCTCTTGTATATCCCGGTCTGACATGTAATCATCTTCTGTACAGCCTTGTCCCAGAAAAAGCACCAAGAGTGCTGAAATACCTAATAATACCAGTTTGCTTCTCATATTTGTATTTTTTAAATTTTGTATACTTGCGGTATGACAAATAAAACGCGCTGTCGTTTAATTTAAACAACAAAAAAAAAGAAAAGTTTTCGTT
>CAZRRC010000137.1:0-4535 GCA_964602395.1 uncultured Proteiniphilum sp.
ATGCCATTGTCAAGATATCCAAAAAAGTAAATATGAGTCAGGCTTCTATCACATGTAATTTAATCGACTCACGTAACCGACAGGCCTTCGCGTAAAACATTTCGTTCCCCCCAAAGGCGAAGAGTCGGATTACTTCGTTGTTGCATTTCCTGCATCTTCCCCGTACCCTGACATCGTTCATTGCGGTCAGGCAAACTTCGGTCACCTCTATACCTTCGGTGGCGATCTCTCTGCAATGAGCGCAAAAAACAAGATTTTCAATTACAAAATTGTAAAAATTTTTTTCCGCCTCATCGAGTAACACCGCCAGTTGAAACGAATTAATTGTTATTTCAGGTAAACTTTTCATAAACATTATTTATACATTCCGGTTAAAGATTGTACAAAGGAAAGTATTTTTTTTGACATCTTTTGTCAATTGTAAGTTTTATTAAAGGAAAACCTTACAAAAAAAATTATTTTTTTGCTCTTCTATTTTTATAATGAATTTCAATTGTGTAGTGACACTACCTGCGGTCACCCGTTATTAAATAATTTTCCTCCGGAAATATCCCAAAACTTATTGAAAAACTCGTTTATCTTCACCAGTACATTTTCCCGTTTTTTAGGCCGTTCACTTTTGGCAGAGAATCTCGACATGGGCGGCAACACTTTTGCCAGAGCCGTGCCGGTGGTTTGCACATAACCATCCCGGAATGCATTGTCCACAAAATTATAAGTTGCCTCCCGGTTCAGGTTCTCCTCCACGATAATACGATCAAGCTCCTCCATCTTTTTCTCGTCCACGAATTTCTTCCAGTCGTCGTCCACCTCGGTCGTTGGCGTCAACGATTCAATAAACGTCTGAATCAGATCTTTCTTATTTCTCAATTCCACGCTCGAATCAATTGCCTTATAAATATCAATCTTAACCTCCCTGTTTTTCACATGATCCTCATGATATTTCTTAATCAACATCAAGATATAGTCGATGTTAATCTCAACCTGCTTGATGAGCTCCATCTCAAAAACGATGTCGTCATTGATATTTTCAGAGTCTCGTTTACCCAGTTCTCTAAACTCCCGGTACAGATCGATATAAGCGCTGTGGTAATCCTGCACATCGCGTTCAGTCAAAATGCCTCTTCCTTTGAACTCGTCAAACGAAGAAAGGATATTTCTCACCTTCAGAATGGCACCATACAACTTGATAAACTCTCTCTTGTTCTGTTCACCCACGATTGATTCATCAATGGGATATTTCTCCAGCAGGGTATACACCAGTTCAGCATACCCGGCAATGTTCTTCTTTCCGTCGGTATAACCGTTATAATACTCATCGAAAGTCTTCAGCAGCACCACTCCCCCCGCCTCCTTGTCGCCAAATAGGGCTATGCTCTCGTTGGTAGCATCCTCCAGATTCCGGAAGCAGACGATATTGCCGAATGTCTTCACTGAATTCAGGATGCGGTTCGTACGCGAATAAGCCTGCAACAGTCCGTGTAACCGCAGATTCTTATCTACCCAAAGCGTATTCAGTGTGGTAGCATCGAAACCCGTAAGGAACATGTTCACCACAATGAGCAGATCCAGCTCCCTCTTTTTCACCCTTTCTGAAACATCCTTATAATAACCTTGAAATTTATCAGCAGATGTGTCAAAATTCATATGAAACATCCCGTTGTAGTCCTGAATGGCCGCTTCCAGAAAATCACGCGAACTCTTGTCCAAACCGCTCGTGTCATCCGAGTTCTCGTCGCCCAGGATACCATCCGTCTCCACTTCATCCTCATTCGCAGCATAACTGTAAATAAGCGCCACCTTCAGCTTTTTATCGCCCGGCTTATCCTGCAATTGTTTTTTAAACTCAGCATAATACTTTTTGGCAACATCAATGGATGCGACCGCAAAGATGGAGTTGAAGCCCAACAGACGCCGGTCTTTCAGTTTATAAAAAGAATTGCGTTTTGTCTTCTGGTCGAAATGTTCAATGATGTAGGAAACGATGTTCCCAATCCGCTCGGGCGATGCCAAAGCCCTTTCCCTGTCGATGTTCCACACCTTTTCATCCCTGATGTTCTCCTCCTCTTTCATCGTACTGATATAATCGATTCGGAAAGGCAGCACATTCTTATCCGTAATGGCATCCACGATGGTGTAGGTATGCAGCTTCTCACCAAAAGCCTGTTCGGTGGTTTTCAGATCAATCTTGCCTGCACTGCTTGCGTTCACTGCAAAAATTGGAGTACCCGTAAATCCAAAAATATAGTACTTTTTGAAATTCTTCTTGATTGCCGTATGCATCTCCCCAAACTGGGAGCGGTGACACTCGTCGAAGATGATCACAAAATGCTGATTGAATGAAGGATGTTTCTTGTTCTTCTCAACAAAGATCGATAGCTTCTGAATGGTGGTAATGATGATTCTTGCGTTAGGATCCTCAATCTGCTTTTTCAATACGGCTGTACTCTTGTTGCTGTTTGCGGCTCCCTTCTCAAACTTATCATACTCCTGCATAGTCTGATAATCGAGGTCCTTCCGGTCCACCACAAACAGCACCTTGTCGATATAGGGCAACTTGCTGGCAATCTGAGCCGTCTTGAACGAAGTCAGCGTTTTCCCGCTCCCTGTGGTATGCCAGATATAACCGCCAGCATTTAAAGTACCAATGGTCTTTGCATTGTAAGCCACATGAATCCTTCCCAGGATCCGTTCCGTCGCCACAATCTGGTAAGGGCGCATCACAAGCAATAGCTTCTCCGATGTAAATATGCAATACCTGGTCAGCAGATTCAATATCGCATGCTTGGCAAAGAACGTGTCGGTAAAATCAATCAGATCCGTGATCGGCATGTTATTCGCATCGGCCCACCAGGAGGTAAACTCGTAGCTGTTGCTCGTCTGTTTTCCTTTCTTCACCGAGCCTTCCGCTTTCTCCTTAATGTGGGTAAACCGGGTGGTATTGCTGTAATATTTTGTGAACGTGCCGTTCGATATGACAAAGAGCTGTACATATTCAAACAATCCCGAGTCAGCCCAGAACGACTCCCTGTTGTAGCGGTTAATCTGGTTAAAAGCCTCCTTCAACTCGATGCCCCTTCTTTTCAGTTCAATATGCACCATGGGCAGACCGTTCACCAGAATGGTCACATCATATCTGTTGCTGTGCGTACCATTTTCTGTTTCATACTGGTTGATGACCTGCAGGCTGTTGTTGTGGATATTGGTCTTGTCGATCAGGTAGATATTTTTCACCGACCCATCGTCACATGCCAGCAGCTGAATGTAATCCTCCTGAATGATATACGTCTTCTCCTCTATACCCAGGTTCTGATTCGCAATCTTATTCCTGAAGAAGAAATCCCACTCGTTGTCGCTGAAATCATAATCATTCAGTCGCTCCAACTGAATACGCAAATTGACAATCAGATCCCTTTCACTCTTTATAGGCAGATAATCATACGCCTGCTTCTGCAATTGTTCAATCAGCGTTTTTTCAAGTTCTGCTTCCGACTGGTACGCTGTTGCGCGTTTGTAGGGCGACTTATACTCAGCAACAACAGTTGATTCAGGATTCTCGGCAACCACATTAAACTGATTCATCTTTATCTCATTTTAATCTTCTTCATAGTAATAGGAGTAATCAATCCCTTTCATATACATCTCGGGACTGTGGATATCATCCGTAAGCGCGTTATGGAGAAGTGACTTGATTGCAGCACTATCGACCGGACTTTGTAGCATTGCGCTCAGGTATTCTTTTTTACCAATCTTGCTCCAATCCACACATTTTTTCATCCGCTTCTTCAAGATCAGGTCCAACCAGATTCGCATACTTCGACCATTTCCTTCCATAAAAGGATGTGCGATATTCATCTCGACATATTTATCGACAATTTCCTCGAAACTACTTTCCGGCATCTGTTCAATTTGTTTGAGGGTGTTGCCTAAAAAATGAGCAACAGCAAACTGAAATCCTCCTTTCGAAATATTCTTCTGCCGAATCTGGCCGGCAAAGTCATACAAACCACCGAACAGATATGCATGAATCTGCTGCAATCCTTTGGTCGTACCCACTTCAATGTTATCGATTAGAGAACTCTCGAACAGCGCGTATGCCTTTTGTTTACTTTTGCCGTCGATGGACTCATCACTGAAGGTAAACCACTCAATAAAACGGTTAGCCTGTTTGCCCGGGAATTCTTTGCCCAAAGCGATCACTCCATCCGAATCCAGCATGTCGGTCAACCTTCTTTTACCATCGGGTGCGAGAATTTTAAACTGGTTAGTGGCACTAACCACTTCACTTTTTTCTTTTTTGAGTTTCGTTTTCAGGTATTTCCAATAGTTTCGTGTTTTCGCATAGTCATCCTGATCGGTAAGAACTGCCACGACATCCAGGACGGAGAACCACCATTTAGCATTTTCCTCATCCCACACGGCACGTACTTCACGATCATTGAAAAAACGAACAGAAACTCTATGCATATTCCCCGAAAGTTAGTAATTTATTTCTGTAATACGCATATTGTTTGCGCCTTGCTTCAATCTCAGCT
>CAZRRC010000138.1:0-4494 GCA_964602395.1 uncultured Proteiniphilum sp.
CCCAGGATCTCATATACCATGTTGTCTTTTGCCCTGGTGACAAAGTAGGCATTCTTGAGATGAAAGTGCTTGTAAAGTGCATCAAACTTCACATATCCTTTGTCCATCAGGTAGTATGCGTTAGACTCGACGGGGATTTTGTCCATGACCTTCGAATCATGAACCCGACCGTCAGTAAGACGGACGAATGTCGGAATAGAGCCTCTGAGATCCATCAGCGTATGCATTTTGAACGCACCTCTACCATGATGGAAAGTGGCCCACGGGCAAAGTTTGAGACACAATTCGATGGTACTGCTGTCAAAGGCATAAACCATCTCGTCAAGATCGACACGAAGCTTCTGGTCGGCATAAAGTTTCTTTGCCTCACGTATCAAAACTTGAGCAAAGTCCTGATAAATATGCCAATTCTTCTTCTCATTAGCTTCTGCAAGCGTGGACCTGGGCATTGCCTTGAGCCCAGATCTGTAGAGGTCCTGAGTGCAGAGGTTGAGGGTTGTTTCAATGTCTCTCAGGCCGGAACGGTCGGTGAACTGGGCAAAGCTCATCACCATGAACTGATCACGGCATTTGAACTTTATAGAGTGTCTGTCGCCCTTGTAGCGGTCGACACATTTCTTAAACTCATATTCATTAACAAGAGACATAATTTGTGCAAAGATTGTTTTTCCTTTATTCATAGCCTGCAGAATGTGGCTCAAATGCCGATTCACAAAACTATGATTTCTAATCGAAAAATAATTTTATCCTTGTAATATATTGAAATTTAAATTAATAAACCATGTCTGAGAATTTTTCTCCGGACAGCAATGAATCGTATTATTTATGTCAGACATTACTTTTCGCGTAAAAGCGCACAGCGAGAGCCCCACCAAAACCATTGCAAAGGCAAGAGGTTTTGAAGCAATTATTGATGAACCAGTAGAGCTGAACGGTAGCAACGACGGCCCAAATCCGGTAGAATATACATTGATCGCCCTTTCAGGCTGTTTGAATGTCATGTGTCACATTGTGGCCAATGAGATGAATTTCACGCTGAGGGGTGTAAAAATAAATCTGACAGGGGTGCTTGACCCAGGCAAACACCTGGGTATGGCTACTACCGAAAGAGCAGGATACAAGCAAATTAATGTAGAAATCATTCCAGATACAGATGCCGATGCCAACACATTGGAGCAATGGCTCAAAGTCATTGAGCAACGCTGTCCGGTAAGTGACAATTTCGTAAACCCCACGCCAGTGCATCTTACAGTGAGTAAATAACAGACAAAAGGCTGCGAAAAGCTGCCTTTGTTATGTTATGCCGGTTGATTCCGGTCTATTTTTGCCACCTATTACCGAATTTTTAAGGCTAATTAGCCTCCGGCTCTATCCAGTCGCCGTGATCTTTGATCAGTTGAATAAGATGCTGTACAGCTTCAGCCTGAGGGATATTCTTTTCTACAAGTTGCTTTTTCCGATAAAGGGAAATTTTCCCGTGTTCGGCGCCCACGTAGCCATAATCGGCATCGGCCATCTCTCCCACACCATTTACAATACAGCCCATTACCCCAATTTTCAGATGTTTGAGGTGGGAAAAATGTTTCTGTACAAGTGCAACGGTGGTTTGCAAGTCGAACAGTGTTCTTCCGCAGCTGGGACAGGAGATAAACTCTGTTTTACTGGTACGCACACGGGCAGCCTGCAGGATTCCGAAGGCATAAGCATCGAGATCGGTGATGTTGATTTTCCCTTCATTACTCAGCATGATCCCGTTTCCAAATCCGTCCAGAAGCACTGTCCCGAAATCCACTCCACCTTTAAGCTGAATATCTTCCGGTTCATTCTCTGTATAACTTCGCTGTAGCACCACCGGAACACGGCAGTCAGCATTCAGTAAAGCATGGAAAAACGCCCGTTGCTCTCCTACTCCGTTCTGATGTGCTGTTGTGAGTATGACCACCACCCTGGGAATTTCCTTCAGGAGGAGAATCACCTCATCCGTCAGTTGCGGATAGGAAAGACGGAGAAACTTCACTTGTGCGGGACATGCTTTCATGCTGCCGATCTCATCGACTGTAAAGAGGGGATAATGATCTATTTTCTCCTCCCATTGGGCGAAATCGACAACTGATTTCATCCCTTTCGGGAAATTATCGGGAACCCGACTTCCCGTGTATATATAATCCGGAATAAAATGGGTGTTGATATCCATGTCATCGATCCGACTCCTGTCGGATATGACCACCGGAAGAAAATCACCACCTATATTCCACACGGCATTTGTTTCGCGCCGGTCGGTGGAGAAAGGAGAAAAACCCGAAAAATGCTGTCCTTCAATGTGGGGATGATTCTGACGTTGCATCACATAGTCCACCAGCTTACGGGCGACAGGCACTTCTGCTTCTGGATCTTCACTCAGTGAAACACGAATGGTATCACCCATACCGTCGCTTAACAACGCTCCTATGCCGACAGCCGACTTCATCCTTCCGTCTTCGCCGTTACCTGCTTCGGTCACACCCAGGTGGAGCGGAAAATGAATATCTTCCTTATCCATCCTATCCACCAAAAGACGCACGGCCTTGGTCATCAGCAGCGTGTTGGAAGCTTTCATGGATATCACAATATCGGTAAATCCTTCATCCACTGCAATGCGCAGATACTCCATACAGGATTCCACCATTCCCTCGGGTGTATCCCCGTAGCGCGACATGATACGATCGGATAGCGATCCGTGGTTCACTCCGATGCGCACGGCAGTGCCGTGCTCCTTGCAAATCTGAAAAAAAGTGACCACTTTGGCACGAATTTTCTCCAGTTCGGCGGCGTACTCCTCCTCGGTATATTCCAACTCGGCAAAAGTTTTCTGCTTGTCCACATAATTACCCGGGTTAATGCGCACTTTTTCGGCAATGGTTGCGGCAACTTCTGCCGCACGCGGGTTGAAATGAATATCGGCCGATAAAGGCGTTGTGTAGCCTTTTTCTCTCAGCTGCCGTTGAATCTCCCGCAAGTTATTTGCTTCGCGCACCCCCTGTGTGGTCAGGCGGATCAGGTCTGCGCCGGAGGCGATGATGCGTTCACATTGTGCCACACTGGCTTCCGTGTCGAGTGTATTGGTGCTGGTCATTGTCTGTATCACCACGGGATGATTGCCTCCCATTGTGATGTTGCCCATATGCACATCGATGGTGGGTCGCCTGTTATAATTGAAAAAATCCATGTTGTTGTCGATTACTTCTTCAAAGGTAATATTTCTATCCAATATCCGTCGGGGTCGATAATAAAATAAAGTCCCATCTCCATATTTTCATAACAAACAACTCCCATCTCCTTGTGGAAAGCTCTTATCTCGTCGTAGTCACCTTCGGCACGCAAACAGAGATGCTGTTCGTTGTCTCCCATATTATAGGGCCGCTCCCAGTCTCTCAGCCAGGTAAGTTCAAGTGTGAATCCGGTTACTCCATCTCCCAGAAAAACCAGTATGTAAGATCCATCAGATGCTTCTTTTCTTCGCACCTCTTTCAGTCCCAATGCCTTCTCATAAAATGTGATACTTCTTGTCAGATCCAGCACATTGATATTATAATGATCGAACCTTGCTCTTATTTCCATAGTCATCCGTTATTTTATTCGTTATTGTGTATGTTATTCGTTCTAATCGGTGGTCTGTCCTTCTTCGCGCATGACATCTGCACCGGCCGTACTATCCACCTCTTTCATATCCTCTTTTATTCAAGTACAAACGTTTGTCCCGACTGATTTACAGGCAGAAACCGGCAACCATACTGAACAGCTATTTCCCCAAAGCGATTGGCTTTCTCATACTCTTCTCTGAAATGCATTGGCAAAAAATACGTAGTTTCTATGCGCGATACAAACTGCTCCGCTCCGCGCATGTAATCATTTCCCAGGCGAGGATCTACCGGGAACATGGCCAGATAGAGATGAGGTACGTCTTCCGCGAGCAATTCCAACTCACACAGGTAATTATTCTCGTAAGTCAGGGCCTCTGCCTTACCCACCTCTTCATTCCAATGCCAGTTATTGAGGTCTCCCGCATGAAAAAACAACCGGTCGTTACAAGAAAGTAAAAAAGAACATCCAATGTCCGTAGACCCAAATGTTTTTACTTTAAGACGATGATCTTCAAAGATCTGCTCTTTTCTGAGACAATGTGTGTCGGCATCGGTAATTACATGCTGTTTCAATTCATCAGAAAAGATATAGGTGATGTTCTTTTTTTGTTTTCTCCAGGTAAATATCTCGGGATTAAAATGATCGGAATGTGAATGGGTACAAAATACATACAAGTCATCTGCTTTTTGAAGCAAAAAATCGTTCACCCAATTGGTACCGTCATCACGAGGTGCATCCCTATAATAATCGAAAATCACGGAAAAGCCATCGAATTCTATCAGATAGCAGCTGTGATTAATAAATGTTATTGTCATCATATTCAAATCTCTTATTAAAACAATCATGCCATAAAATGTTCAAAATGCTTGTATA
>CAZRRC010000139.1:0-4354 GCA_964602395.1 uncultured Proteiniphilum sp.
AACAAGTTTGATTTGCACGCACTCATCGCAAAACATTCAGTTGTAAAGCGAATCAAACAACGACGTCAACCGGATCATGTGAACGAAGTGAACGACTAACAATTACTATGAGTTTAAGCAACAACAAAATAAAACAGATTCGATCGCTCAAAGAGAAAAAATTTCGTGATGAACGTGGCACCTTCCTCGCCGAAGGAACAAAGCTTGTTTTCGATTTGCTGAAGACATGCCGCTGTCAGCTTATTGCGGCACTACCGGAGGTGTTGTCTGCACATCCCGGCATAAGAGCAGAAGAAATTGTGGCTGCAAGCGAAGCGGAACTCAGGAAGGCAACATTGTTGGTGACAGCCCCTCAGATCATCGGGATTTTCTATCAACCCGAAAACAGTCTCGAAGAAATTCAACCCGAGAGCAAGTTATATCTTGCACTCGACGGCATTCAGGACCCGGGGAATATGGGTACCATCGTCCGTATTGCCGACTGGTTTGGCATCGATCACCTTATCTGTTCACCCGACACCGTCGATCTGTTTAACCCCAAAACGGTACAGGCTACCATGGGCGCTATCGCCCGTGTAAGAGCCAGCTATACCGACATCGTTTCTTTTTTACGGAAACACCAACACCTGCCCTTGTATGGCACTTTTCTGGATGGGGAGAATATCTATGCCGATCAGTTGTCGGCGAATGGCATTATCGTGATGGGCAGCGAGGGCAAAGGCATCAGACCCGACACCGCTGCAGTCATTAACCGGCGACTGCTTATTCCCAACTTCCCTTTAAACCACGAGACTTCCGAATCATTGAATGTAGCCGCAGCCACGGCCATTGTTTGCGCGGAGTTCCGTCGGCGAATGCATGGAATCTGAGAAAAAGACAAAAAAAAATCACCTATTTTTAAAACAGGTGATTACCTAAAACAAATCTAAAGAGAATAAAAAACCTCATTATCATGAGATCAGGGTGGAAAACGGGGCTCGAACCCGCGACCTTCGGAACCACAATCCGACGCTCTAACCAACTGAGCTACAACCACCGTATTGTAATCGGGTGCAAAGATAGCACATTTTTTGTCATTTACCATGGCCTTTCACCTGTTTTTTAAAAAAAAATATCGCACCTGGCTTCATCTACATAAAAATTAGTATATTTGAATTTGCTATCGAATAAAAAACCAGCTCATGGGGACTAAAAGAATCAAACTATCCATCCTGGGAATCTCCTTCAGCCAGGTGCAGGCAGGAGCATATGCACTGATCTTTGCCGAAGAAAACGGCGTTCGGCGCCTACCCATTGTCATAGGGACTCCCGAAGCACAATCCATTGCCATTGTCATGGAAGGGATTGCACCACCACGACCGCTGTCACATGATCTTATCTGTTCAATCTGGAAACAACTTGACATAGAGCTGATTGAAGTCCTGATTTACAAATTTGAGGATGGCGCTTTTTTTGCCGAACTCTTATTGCGTCAAAATGATAAAGAATATCGGATCGACTCCCGCACTTCCGATGCGGTAGCCCTGGCCATACGCACTCATTCGCCCATTTACACCACGGAAGAGATCATGCGAAATATGGCCATCGTCTTCGATGAACAATCTCCTTCAAGCTCTCCAGAAACATTGACTCAGCAGGAGAAGGAGACGGACGAAGAGGAATTATCGGATGTCAGACTGGACACCCTCAAGAATCGGCTCACTGATGCCGTGAAGGAGGAGAATTATGAGCTAGCCACTCGTTTGCGCGACGAGATCAACCGGAGAGAGAACAAATCGTGAAAGCAAACGGTATGTCAGACACCATCTTTTATGCTCCTTACATTGCACAGACTGCGCAATTGCCCGAGCAGGAGTCGCAACACTGTGTCAAAGTATTGAGGATGCGTGAAGGAGAAAAATTGACGGTGACCGACGGGCAGGGTTTCTTCTACGATTGTATCCTTGTGGAAGCCCATCACAAGCGTTGTAGCCTGCGCATTGAACATCGTACAGCGATAAACAAGAAGGGGTTCCAGCTTCATATAGCCTTCGCACCCACCAAGCAGATGGAGAGAAACGAATGGTTTGTGGAAAAGGCAGTGGAGATAGGCATTGATCGGTTCATTCCTCTTTTAAGCAGTTACTCCGAACGGAGAGAGCTCAAGAAAGAGCGTTTGGAAAAAATAGCCATTTCGGCTATGAAACAGTCACAACAAGCCTACCTGCCCGTGATAGAGGAACTGGTGCGCTTTGCAGATTGCGTGACAAGACCTTTCGAAGGGAGGAAATTTATTGCCCACTGCCATGATCTCCCGAAAAAGCAGCTTGCCCAAACATACCGAAAAGGTGAGAATGCATTGATCCTGGTCGGCCCCGAAGGTGATTTCAGCGAAGAAGAAGTCGGCAGTGCCATTGCAAACGGATTTGAACCTGTGAGCCTGGGAGAAACAAGACTTCGCACCGAGACCGCCTGTCTTGTAGCCACACACACCATTCATGTCATTAACAACCAATCATAAGCTTCACACAATGAAAAAATTATTTTTCTCCTTTTCACTTTTGCTGATGCTCCTTTGTATCGGTTGCAACAGCAATGCCCGGAAAGAGTTGCCACGCATTGCCATTGCCGGCATTGCCATTGAGTCGAGTACCTTTTCTCCGGCTGTATCAAATGAAGAAGCTTTCCGGGCACGCACGGGTGACGAGGTTTTCACCTATTACCCCTTCTTTGAAGCTGATTCAGGCATGATAGACCGTGCTGTCTGGCTCCCTACCCTACGCGGGCATGCCATGCCTGGCGGAATTGTCACACGAGAAGCGTATGAGTCACTGGTCACAAAAACACTCGATATGCTGCGGGGCACACTGCCGCTCGACGGACTTTTCTTTGATATTCACGGTGCAATGAGCGTGCAGGGGCTCGACGATCCAGAAGGTGACTTTCTGATTCGTATCCGTGAGGTGATTGGCAATGATGTACTGGTCTCCACGTCCATGGATCTCCATGGCAGCGTATCACCCCGGCTTGCACAAAACAGCGACCTGATTACCTGTTATAGACTGGCACCCCACGAAGATGCCATCGAATCGAAAAAAAGAGCAGTGACCAATCTGCTGAACCGACTGGAAAGTGGCAAAGGAAAACCGGCGTATAAAGCCTGGATTCCCGTCCCCATTCTACTTCCGGGGGAAAAGACAAGTACCCGCATTGAGCCGGGGAAAAGTCTGTATGCTGCCATTCCGGGCGTTCTCGATGGCGACAATGTAATTGATGCGGCCATCTGGATGTCATACCCCTGGGCCGACGAACCGCGCAACCACGGCGTGGTAATGGCCTATGGTGACGACAAGGAGGCAGTAGCCAAAGCTGCAGAAAAGCTGGCACACCATTTCTGGAACGTACGGAAAGAATTCGAATTTGTAGCACCCACCACCTACCTCGGTGAAGCGCTGGAGAAGGCGTTGGCCAGCAATAAAAAACCGTTTATCATCAGCGACATGGGCGACAACCCCACCGCCGGTGGTGCCGGTGATGTGACCTGGACACTGCGTGAGCTATTCAAACATCCTGCCCTGCAAAAAAGTGGTAAGAGTGTGATCTATGCTTCCATTCCCGGTGCGGAATTTGTAAAGAAAGCAATTGAAGCCGGTGTGGGCGCAGAGGTGGAAGGCACTGCCGGTGCGGAAGTGGACAACCGTTTTGCACCTCCCATCCAGTTGAAAGGCATTGTTACGGCTGTAAAAGAGGACAGCACCAACAATGAAGTGGTGGTGAAGAGTGGTAACATCAGCGTCATTGTCACCGAAAAGCGGAATGCGTATCATTATGAGAAGCAGTTCACCGATCTGGGATTAAAACCACGTGAAGCCGACATCCTGGTGGTGAAGATTGGATATCTGGTGCCCGAGTTGTACGATATGCGGGCCGACTGGCTGATGGCACTCACCCCGGGTGGTGTGGATCAGGACCTGCTGCGTCTTCCCTATAAGCGAGTACCACGACCCATTTTCCCGCTCGATCCCGACATGGAAGATCCCGACCTGAGTGCACGTTTTATTCCCCTGTCGGATGATCTCAATAAATAATGATTAATTTACGTTTCGCAAGGTATATATACAGCTAAATTATCGACTGACAATGTTTTGTGACCCATATTTGTCCTCGTTCACTAAAAGAGCAGAACTTGCTACGCTTCAAACAGCTGCTCTTTTTACGTTCCTCGAGGTCAATGGGTCCCCACAAAACATTGATAGGTCTTGTCTTTAGCTGTATATACCCAAATTTTATGAACATGCGAAACTTGAATGAGTTTTTTTTATCAGGTTATGACAAAAAAGGAACGCTATGAAAAAGTGATCGGCTGGTTTGAGGC
>CAZRRC010000140.1:0-4298 GCA_964602395.1 uncultured Proteiniphilum sp.
TTTACTTTGTCTCACATAATACAACAAAGAATAAAAAGAGATGTCCAAGCCAAGAATCGTCAAAGAATTCGTCGGTTTCTCTGGTAACAATGACGGTTATAAGATGTTGTACATGGATGATCCCGATTTAAACATCCAAAACTAAATATAATTTTCAGAACAACAAAATTATATTCAATAAATGACTACTCATAAAATTCCCAATCGGAATATCTATATTTTTAAAAATAAAGGTGAAACGGATCTTTTCCTGTTATAAAATTTTAATATTTTATATTATTGCTACCTTTGTCTCTTAAAGAATGAATATCTGTTCACATATCAACCCTATAATCTCGATCGATATCCACGGGACAGTGCGTAGGGACATCTCTGGTATTCCCTTATATATTCCTTATATTTCGCTTATGTTTTAATAAGGATAACATAACCTATATACCGCGAAGATGGAAGCAAATATAGAGCGCTTAAACAGATTCAATCAGTGAAATACGCATAACCTAATTTTGAATACAATGGCAAGATTTAAAAAATCCATTCCCGATGGATTAAGCGGAAAAATTGGTCCGGTAGTAACGTATGTGAGAGATGGCGTACAGGTAGTGCGGTCTCTCCCCAAACGCAATGATCCGAAGACAGAGAAACAGCTGGCGCACCGGATGAAGTTCAAACTGGTCAGTCAGGGCCTTTCACCGCTGAACAATGCAATCAAACAGGGATACCAAAACGGGCAGGATGCCTACAGTACACTGTTCAGCAAGGTTTATCACGAAGCAATCGCGGGTGAATACCCGCATTTAAGACTCGATTATAGCAAGATTCTCGTGGCGGAAGGGCGGTTGCTGCTGCCTCCGAATATCAGGGCTGAAAAGGGTGCCGCTGAGCAAACGGTCCTCTTCCGATGGGATAGCCAGACTGCAAAGGCGTCTGACTGGAGCCATGACAACGACCGGGTCCGCATCGTTTATCTGAATGAATCGCTCGCGGAAGCGCATCAGTCGTCGGGCGCTGCAAGTCGGGTCGATGGCACTGTCTCGCTGCATCTCCCCGATGACTGGAGGCCGGCAGAGACGCTCTTCTGGATTTATTTCTGCTCAGCCGATCAGCGGCATCATTCTGACAGCCTTTTCGTTGAAGTTACACCCGAGTGAGGAAAACACTTACCCATATCAACAAGATGAAACAAAAAAAATACAGTAGACGCAACTTTATCAAAATATCGGGATTGGCAACGATTGGAAGTGTGCTGTCGAACCGACTTACGGCGAATGAGAAAATAGAAATTGACCCATCTCAAAACAAGATTGCTATCATTGAGGAGACAAAGCTTGTCTCGAAGGAGCCTGGCAAATACCAGATTGTGAACCAGATGATGGATGAAAATGGCCATGCGAAGGCGTCGGATCCATTTCTGGAACCCAACCGCTACTTGGGATGGCCCACAATTGCCAAAAAAAAGGATGGAGAGCTGTTGATTGCTTATTCGGGCGACAGGGATTCACACGTATGCCCATGGGGTAAAACGCAACTCATTCGCAGCAGAGACAACGGAATCACATGGAGTGAACCGGAGACTTTAAACAACACTCCCCTCGACGACAGGGATGCGGGAATCATTCAAACCGACAAAGGAACCATACTGATCAGTTGGTTTACTTCGCTTGCTTATGCCAATCCCGACTATAAATGGGCTCATCAAAAATATGCACGGGTAGCTGAAAAAATTCCCGAGGATCTGAAGAAGCAATGGTTGGGAAACTGGGTTCGCAGATCGGAAGATGGCGGCAAAACATGGCTCAACCCCACCCGAACGGTGGGCTCGGCCCCGCACGGACCCATTCAGTTAAAGGATGGACGTCTTCTTTATGTGGGTACCGCGAATTGGGAGGGAACCTATTCTGTCGTCGTGGAAGAATCGAAAGACGACGGAATAAGCTGGCAGGTGATTTCCATCGTTCCAACATTCACAGGAAATGCCAACAATATGAGTGAACCACATGTGGTGGAGACAAAGAGTGGCAAACTGGTGGCCATGGTGAGAAATGAACCGAAGGACCGGGAAAAATGTTTTTTACTGCAGTCGGAGAGTTACGACGGAGGCTTTACCTGGACGATGCTCCACGAATCACCCATATGGGGATATCCTCCTCATCTGCTCGCTTTGAAAAATGGCTGGCTACTGGTGGTGTATGGACACAGACGGTCGCCCTATAGCGAACGTGCATGCATCAGTTACGATGAAGGGGAAACGTGGGACATGCAAAATGAGATTACACTTGCCGAAGCATACAACGGAGATCTGGGCTATCCGGCGACTGTTCAGCTGAACGACGGGACTCTTCTCACTGTTTTTTATCAACAGGATGTTAGAAATGAGCCAACGTCTATCTTTACCACTCACTGGAAATTAAAGTAGCATTGTTTGAACTGTTAAATATTACACTTTGTAAATCAACTAATATGAATCGAATGAAAAATTTTATTGTATCACTACTGATTGTAACGCTATTTCATGCAGGTGCGGTCGCACAAAAGCGTTATTCTCTGGTTTCTCCCGATGGGAAACTAAGCACCGAAGTTACGGTGGGAAAACAAATTGAATATGCGGTTTCCCACGAGGGGGATCAACTGCTGGTGAACTCTCCGCTGTCGATGCAGCTTGCCGATGGCACGCAGCTTGGCGTGGATGCCAAGGTTGCAGGGGCAAAGCAGAAGTCGGTCAACGACGAAATCAAGACGGTCAACTACAAGAAAAATGTAGTTGCTGATCATTACAACGAGCTGGAAATCAGGTTTAAAGGAAACTACCGACTGATTTTCAGAGCCTACAACGAGGGCGTGGCGTATCGGTTTGTGACCGACATGAAAAAACCTTTTGTGGTTGCATCGGAACAAGTGCAGTTTAATTTTCCGGGCAACCCGAAGGCATATGTTCCTTACGTGAACAACCGGAACGGGGCAAAAGATACTTTCGAAAAGCAGTTCTACAACTCGTTTGAAAATACTTATCAGCACATCAGTTTAACGGATTGGCAGACCGGGCGACTGGCATTTCTGCCGTTGGTGGTGGAGGGTCCCGCCGGCAAGAAGATCTGCCTCACCGAGGCCGACCTGCTGAATTATCCGGGCCTCTACCTGTCGAATCAAGACAGTAAAAACAGCCTCACCGGCGTGTTTGCGCCCTACCCCAAGGAGATCAGGCAGGGTGGACACAACAACCTGCAGGGTGAAGTGCAGTCGAGCGAATCGTTCATAGCCAAATGCGAGGGGCAGACAGCGTTTCCGTGGCGGGTGGTCATCGTTTCGAAAAATGATTATGAACTGGCCAACAACGACATGGTTTACAGGCTGGCATCGCCCAACCGCCTCGCGGATGTCTCCTGGATCAAGCCGGGGAAGGTGGCATGGGACTGGTGGAACGACTGGAACCTGTATGGCGTGGACTTTAAGACGGGCATCAACAACGAGACGTACAAGTATTATATCGACTTTGCATCGGATCACGGCATTGAATATGTGATTCTGGACGAGGGATGGG
Organism: uncultured Proteiniphilum sp.; assembly: GCA_964602395.1. Classification (GTDB taxonomy): domain Bacteria; phylum Bacteroidota; class Bacteroidia; order Bacteroidales; family Dysgonomonadaceae; genus Proteiniphilum. The sequence goes on from CAZRRC010000140.1 coordinate 3,539, forward strand.
CCGTAAACAGGCAAGCCGATTTGATGCAGGTGATTCCTGAAATCGACCTTACCATGCTGGCAGATTATGCGCGCCGTAAAAATGTGGGATTGATTCTCTGGGCCGGATACTGGGCGCTGAACCGCGACATAGAGGGTGTCTGCAAGCACTATGCCGACATGGGCATAAAGGGTTTCAAGGTGGATTTCATGGACAGGGACGATCAGCCGATGGTCGATTTCCACCGCAGAACGGCGGAGATTGCGGCCAAATATCAGCTGCTGATCGATTATCACGGGTCATATAAGCCGACCGGTTTGCACAAAACCTATCCCAATGTCATCAATTTTGAAGGGGTACACGGACTGGAGCAGATGAAGTGGTCTCCCGCAAGTGTGGATCAGGTGACCTACGATGTCTCCATCCCCTTTATCAGGATGGTGGCCGGTCCCCTCGACTATACGCAGGGAGCCATGCGGAATGCGACAAAAAATAATTATCGACCTGTCAATTCGGAGCCCATGAGTCAGGGAACGCGTTGCCACCAGCTGGCGCAGTATGTGATCTTTGAATCGCCGCTGAACATGCTATGCGACTCTCCCTCCAACTATCTGGCCGAACCGGAGTGCACGACCTTTATCGCGGAGATACCCACCACATGGGACGAGACGGTGGCAGTGAATGGCGAGATTGCCAAATACGTGACCCTCGCACGCCGCAAAGGGGACACGTGGTACGTGGGTTCCATGACCAACTGGGATGCAAGGAGCATGGAGCTGGA
>CAZRRC010000141.1:0-4278 GCA_964602395.1 uncultured Proteiniphilum sp.
CAGACCATTTTTACCTATGCGAAGGAGATTGATGAGCCGAAAATCAGGGAGATAGGCCGCGACATGATCAGTGGCAAAAGCAAGCTCTCGAAGGTAAACCTGAAGGAGTTGGGTAATGTCTGGATTTATCACACTGAAATACCCTCCTCAAAATGGTCACTGGGGGTGGTGTATCCGCATCGTGAGATGTTTGCCGGACTGAGAAACCTCAACATCATGATCTTCCTGCTTTCGATAGTGGCGCTGACCGTGCTGATTATCGCTACCGTGCGCATCATCAACAAACAAATAGGACCACTCTCCAAGTTCGCACATACGGCACGAAAAATTGCAGGTGGTAACTTCGACACTGAACTGCCTGCTGTAGGAGATAATCATGAGATGATGGAACTGCATGATTCGTTTGGATTTATGCAGGAGGAACTTACCAAATATATTGCCGACCTAAAAGAGACCACTTCGGTAAAGGAGAAGATTGAAAGCGAGTTACGCATAGCGCGGGGTATTCAGACGGATATGATACCGCACATCTTTCCACCATTTCCGAACCTGCCTGAGGTTGGACTTTATGCCTCATTGGAGTCGGCCATGGAGGTGGGAGGCGATCTTTACGACTTCTTTCCGATTGATGACGACCACCTCTGCTTCGCCATTGGCGATGTATCGGGAAAAGGGGTTCCTGCATCACTGTTTATGGCGGTGACGATCACCCTGATCCGGTCGATGTCGGACAAAAACAGAAGCGCTGCAGAGATCGTGCAGTCGGTAAACAAAACGCTCACCATCAACAACGAGTCCAACATGTTTGTCACCCTCTTTGTGGGTATCCTGAACCTGCGGACCGGTGAGCTACAATATTGCAACGCGGGACACAACCCCCCGGTATGGCTGAACAAAAATAATGAACCGCAGATGTTCAGCAATACAAAAGCCATTCCGGTGGGAATCTTCGAGGTATATGATTATCGCAATGAGACGGTCAGGCTGGATCCATCGGATCAGATCTTTCTCTATACCGACGGTGTGACCGAAGCAGAAGATGTAGACAAAAACCTTTTCGGCGAGGCTGCACTGATTAAATCGCTTGCTGAAAACAGAGAAAAGTCGTCGAGGGAGTTGATCGACAGAGTGAAACAGTCGTTGGGGGAATTTGTGAATGGGCACATGCAGTCGGACGACATCACCATGATGTGCATCACCTACTGGGGAAAGAATGAAAATAACGAAAAAAATATAAACAACGTATGAAGATAACCATTGGAAAAGCAGATGAAGGTTATTTGGTTGAGATAGATGGTAGAATCGACACGACCAACTACAATGAGTTTGAGGGCAGCATCGCACATTTATATAATGAAAAGGGTGTAATAATCTACCTCAATTGTGCAGGCTTGGACTATATCAGCAGTTCCGGGTTACGCATATTCTTGACCCTGCAAAAGAAGGTAAAGGTGCAGGGAGGGATACTGAAAATATTTGGCATGCAACCACAAATAAAAGAAATTTTCGATATATCGGGCTTCAGCTCCATCTTCGCTATATTTCCCGATTACAGTACGGCGAAAGATGCTTGAGCTACCCAAATTCCCTTTTCAGTAGGGCATAACTGCTCCTGCTGCTTCGGTTTAGGTGTAGCCATACACCAGTACGATTCCCCATGGTTTATCTGTTACCGGGGGACAGGCTTCTCTTTAACAGGGTGGAAGGTGGGATTGTGCGCCTCTTCAGCCCGAAATTCGCACATCTCCTCCTGCAGGTTATCGCCATTTTTTGAAAAAAATTCCATTCCGATGATACGTTTTTCCTTTACATACGTCGTATAAGTAGAAATGAACATTGCTGCATACAAAAAAACCGTCATAGAGTTGCGACCTGCATTGCTTCTCGTCGCAAAGCGTATCACACGAAACAGTGAAGATGCGGAGGATGTGGTGCAGGAAGTGTGCCTGAAGCTCTGGCATCGGTGCCGTACTTCTGGCGAACCGGACAACATGGAAGCCTACTGTGTAACAATGACCAAAAATATCAGCATCGACAAAATCAGGGGAAGACATCCCGGAGAACCCCTCGAAGAACTGCTGTATGCCGAAGCGGCGGCATCTCTTCCGGATGAGTTGTTGGAAATAAAAGAGGAGCATACCCTCATTCACCGGATCATTGCTGCGTTGCCTCCGATGCAAGGAAAAATACTTCGGCTGAAGGAGATTGAGGGGTATGAAACGGACGAAATTGCAGAGTTGACGGGTATTTCCGTCGAAGCGGTACGAAATAATCTTTCCAGAGCCAGGAGACAACTGCGGGAAGTGTATCTGAACTGCCTGCAGAAAAGAGAAACCAGGGTTGGCGTTTTCGGACTCAACGGAATAAAACAGGATGCTTTATGAATGAGATAAAAAAACTAGTGGATAAATATTTCCGAGGTGAGACAACACGGGAAGAAGAACAACGGCTCCGGCAATACTTTAGAGAGGCAGCTCCTACAGATGAGCTGGCAGAAATTGCCCCCCTCTTCACCTATTTTAGCGAGGAGGAAAGCGTGACGGAGTTTTTGAAAGAGTTGAGAGAGGATGTGCCGGTGGTTAACAACAACAAAACAAGGCGAATCCGGTTTCTGAAAATTGCATCGATGGCTGCATGCCTGTTGCTGGGGGTGTTCCTTCTGAACCGCATAGCAGGGGATGACCACGGGTTGACAGAAAACAGCGTCTGGATAAACGGGGAAAAGGTTACTACCATTGGTGTGGTGCGGGCATACGCTGAAACATCGTTCGAGAAAGTGAAATCAGAAGAGAATATGCTGGAAGAGCAACTTCGCCTTATGGGGGAGTAAAATAATAAAATATGAAACGGACAGGTAAACAGGTACACTTATGAAACGAATACGAACTATTATTTTCTGCTGTGCGATGCTGCTTTTTATGGGCTCGGCACAGGGACAGGATTTGAAAATAAACAGCATCTTTGAGAAGTATGGGAAGCTGAAGGGAAGCACCATGGTCATCCTGTCGGGTGAAGCGGTACAGAATTACCGGCTTAGCTTATACCGCAGCATTACCCTGCGGTACGAAGCTCCGCTGTCGGACGATTTGCAACAGTGCCTGAATGCCGACAAAAAGCAGGCTCGAAAAATCAAGGAGGTGATCAGCAGTGGTATCATACGTTCAGGCTACTACCAGCTTCCCGATGAAGGGAAAAAACTGAACCGGTACATCCTCTTCAAAATTGGAGATGATCAGCAGGCCACATTGATCTACATGGAGGGTGACCTCAAATCGGAAGAGCTAATCAACAAGCTGTTTATAAGGGAGTAGCAGCTCCTAAAAAACATCATCACGTAATTATACAATTAAACATATCATCAATGAAAACTTTATTTACAATTCTTGCGCTGCTGGCCAGCATGAGCTGTGTGAACGCTTCCTCTTTCTTTCCAGCCGATACCACCTTTCATTATCAGGACCGGACGGTGGTTATACGGGAACAACCCGACGAAATCAATGTGTCTGTCTACCGGCAAAACGAAGCGGGCGATACGATCTGGAGTAATAAAATTTATGAGGGAATTTTTATGGACAACCAAAGTATGGAACGTCGTTATGAAAACAAGTTCGACATACTCATTCCCGATATCTTCAAGCCAAAAAACAAACGCAATGTCGCTGCATCGCACTGGGCCGGCTTTGGCATCGGCTTTTCGAATATGCCCACTGGATGGGATTTCGACGGAGAGATGGCTTCATCTCTCAATCTGAGCCGCTCGATACAGTACAACCTGAACTTTTTTGATGATCACTGGAAACTAGGTAATAACGGCCTCTCCCTGGTGACGGGCTTTGGTATTCAGTTCAATTCCATGCACCTGCAGACAAACAAATTTATTGAGGTGGTTGACTATAAAACGGTGATCAGTACCTCGGAAGAAAAATTAAAAAACTCGCGCCTCCATTATACCTATCTGACCTTTCCTCTGCTCCTGGAGGTGAATTTTCCCATCGGACGGTCAGAAACCATCTTCCTGAATGCTGGGGTGGTGGGTAAGGTCAAGACTGCCTCCTCTTCCAAAATTTGGATGAGTGGCAACGGACGCGAAAGTAAAATAAAGCAACCGGGCAACCTGAATATCCGTCCCGTTACGGTCGATCTACTGCTACAGGCTGGAATTGGAGATTTTGGTATCTTCGCGTCCTACACCCCATTTCCCGTTTTCCTGCAAAATAAAGGACCGGAAGCCAATCAGGGTACAGTCGGTCTCCAGTTATATTTCTGATGATGGCATAA
>CAZRRC010000142.1:0-4119 GCA_964602395.1 uncultured Proteiniphilum sp.
ACTTCAACAAATGAAAAAAAACGCTTAAAGTGAAAAAGATATTCATAAAATTAACTAAACTTGCATTCTTTATTCGACAAACACACGGTTGATACGGCAATGCATGTATGTCTTCTCTTATATGAAAAATTCATTGGCAGAGTAAGTGTGTATCTTTGTAAAACAAATTAAACTTAATTACTATGTTTGACATGAGAAAGATTCAGGAAAGCGTCATCTACCATGCCGTAAAAAATGAGAGTGACGACGAGACGGCTCGAAAGATTGTACATGGAGAAAAAGAAGACAATCCAACGTGGGTGAAAAACACAATGAAAAGGTTAGAGGATCACTTCGACCCGTCAACCATCAAAAGAATCAGGATGAATTGCCAATGTGGTTATGGTATGGATGAAAAATTGGCTTTATTAAAAGAACTGGTCGCTTCATCCTCCAGTCTGGAAGAGTTTGGTAGCCACGACAAGGCAAAGGCCGCCGGAATATCTTTTCACGATGGGGAACTATATTTGCAGTTTCCTTTTTGTCCGTGTCTGATGCTTGCCGAGGTGGATCAATTAGAAACAAAAACCTGGTGTCAATGTACAACAGGTTATAGCAAAGTGATCTTCGAAAAAGCATTTGGTTGTGAAGTGGATGTCGAGCTTTTAAAGAGTATAAAAATGGGCGACGACATCTGTTTGATGAAAATTATTCCTTTAAAAAATACTATATTTCATGCCACTATCTAACTTGAAACATCTATCTGAATTTCTCACTGCCAGATCCTTTTTGGCAGGACTCATCCTTTTTGTTGCGGCTGTTGGCAGTGTACGTGCCGACAATACGCCTGAATATACCCTGCAGTGTGAAGGCATTGAACGGGTCTATCGGTTGCACATACCGGAGAACATGCCGGAGAATGGTCCGCTGGTCGTTTTGCTGCATGGTTACGGTAGTCCCAAGCCGGGCGTCTTGAACGAAACAGCCAATCGTCACGGCTTTGCGGTCTGTTATCCGCAGGGCGAAAAAGACAGCCGGGGCAAGATGTGCTGGAATGTGGGGTATCCCTTTCAACACGATATGACGATCGACGACGTGGAGTTTCTGACGCAACTGGTGGGTCATCTGCAGCAGAAGCATGGCTTCAGCAAAAAGAATGTCTTTTGCGCGGGGATGTCGAACGGAGGAGAGATGTGTTATCTGCTGGCAGCCCGGAAGCCCGATCTGTTTGCTGCCGTGGCGCCGATATCCGGACTGATGATGGAGTGGCTCTACAAAAGCGACAATTCTACCCAGCCTGTTCCCCTCTTCGAAATCCATGGTACGGACGACAAGACCTCTGCCTGGGAGGGCGATCCCGATAACAAGGGAGGATGGGGTGAATATATTCCTGTGCCCCTGGCTGTACACTTCTGCGCGGCAAAGAACCGCTGCACGATCATGAAGACCGATACGGTCGTCGGAAAAGCGCCCACTAACCGCACCATCGTGAAGCACCGTTTTTCCGGTGGGACCAACGACAGTGAGGTGTGGTTGTATGAGATGATTGGAGGGAAACATTCCTGGTTCTGGGACGACATGGATACGGGTGATGAGCTGTGGAAGTTCTTCAGCATGTATGTAGATCGATAGTGATGATGAGACCAAAATATTTATTCTGTTCGTCTTTTACATCTTCTCCAGCATACAATTTATCTTACATAGCGCTGATTTTTACTTCAGAAATATGTCTGTAGAAGATGGCCTTTCTCAAAATATGGTTTATTCCATATTTCAGGATAAGACTGGATTCATTTGGTTTGGCACAATGGATGGACTGAATAGGTATGATGGAATACAATACAGAATCTTTAAGAACGAAAGGGAGAATCCAAAATCGATCAACTCAAGCAGAATCTTCTCTATTCTACAGGATGAAGAGGATAAAATATGGATTGGAACAGCCAATGGCATTGATATTTATGATCCCATCAACGAGAGCTTTACCAAATTCGACATCAAAACCACAGAGGGGAATGAAATAAAAGGTGTTGTAAGAGATTTGAAATCAGATCAATGGGGAAATATCTGAATGGCTGTTCAGGACCAGGGAATCTTTTGTTACAACCAGGTCAAACTACATGAATATCCATTAAAGGATGTTCATGTAAGAGAAATTCTATTTGATAAGGGAAACAATGTGTGGGTTGCGACACACGGAAATGGATTGCTAAAGATAGATCCAACGAGTCACAAAACGACCCGTTACCTCTTGGAGGAAACAAAGATAAACTCACCCGAGAATAACATCAACTCGATCCTTTTATACAATTCCCAATGCATACTGGTGGGAACTGAAAAGAAAGGGCTACAGAAATTTGATATAGAAAAAGAGTTATTCATCCCTTATCTTGAGGTGGGTGATGATGGGAAAGAACTTTTCGTCAGGTGCATCATGAAATCCGACAACAACGAGTTGTGGGTCGGGACGGAAACAGGGCTTTACATCATTGATCTCTTCAGTGAAAAACATCAAAACCTCAAGCATTATTATAACGATCCTTATTCACTTTCCGACAATGCAATCCATAGCCTCTATCAGGACAGAGAAGGGGGAATATGGGTAGGGACATTCTTTGGCGGTGTGTGTTACTTCAACAAGTCTTTCTCGCAATTTGAAAAATACTATCCCATTGTGGGTGAAAATTCTATCAGCGGGAAAAGTATCAGTGAGTTTTGTAAAGACGACAGGAATACCATCTGGATAGGCACCGAAGATGCAGGACTAAACTGGTTTAATCCTGTCACAAAAACATTTGGTCAGTGTAAAATTCCTGCAAAGAACATTCACTCCCTGCTTTATGATGATCAGAAACTCTGGGTTGGCACTTTCTCCGATGGCATCTATACCATGGATCTGAATGGTGGTAGGATCAAGTCATATACCAATTCATTATCGGCAAATACCATCAGAGATAACAATGTATATTCCATCTACAAAGATTCGACCGGCAAAATATGGATTGGAACATTAACGGGTCTACAGTACTACAACAAAAGTTCAGACGATTTTACAAGGGTTCAGGAAAGTGTAATAAGGAAACAGGTGAACTACATATTGGAAGACAACAAAGGAATATTGTGGTTTGCCACGATTGGTGAAGGGATCTATTCATACAATAGATTCTCGGATGAATGGCTTCATTATCCAACAATTGCGAATCGCGATGATGAAACAAGCAGAGACATCATCTGTCTGTTACAAGACACAAAAGGTCGGCTTTGGGTTGGAACAGAAGGGGCTGGCATTGGAATGTACGACACGGATACAAAATCATTTACAACCATTGCAACTACCGAGACGGGATTACCCAATGATGTGATATATAAATTGATTGAAGATAACAAGGGAAATATCTGGGGCAGCACAAACAAAGGTATTTTCAAGTTGAATCCTGAAAACATGAAAGTGGCGGTATACCACCACAACAACGGACTGTTGGGAGACCAATTCAATTATAAATCAGGATTTAAGGATTACAATGGAAAATTATATTTTGGAGGAGTAAAAGGTTTTGTAGCATTTAATCCCGACAATCTTAACATCAATGAATGTGTGCCTTCTATTGTATTTAATAGCTTTCAAATCCAAAACAAAGAAGTAGCCTTACATGAAATTAACTCGCCCTTAAAGAAGTCTATCACCCAAATAAGCAGCATCGAAATTCCGCACAATGCTTCAGTTTTTAGCATCGGTTTTTCGGCACTCAGTTATGTTTATCCCGAAGGGAATCTGTACGCTTATAAATTAGAGGGAAGAGACAACGATTGGATTTACGCTAATCGGGCACACAGGGTAAACTATGCCGACTTAAGGCCGGGTAATTACATTTTCAAGGCAAAAGGAGCAAATAGCGATGGCATATGGAATGAAGAAGGCATCTCACTTTCTATTAAAGTTCTTCCTCCGTGGTACAGTACAATCTGGGCATATTTACTCTATATTGTCGTAGCTTTTGCAATCTTGTTTTTTTCGGTATATATGTATTTAAAACAAACAAAACGCCGGAATAAGATCGCATTAAAAGAGTTTGAAGCGAACAAGGAAAGAGAGTTATATACAGCAAAGATTGAATTCTTTACAAATATTACCCACGAGAT
>CAZRRC010000143.1:0-4116 GCA_964602395.1 uncultured Proteiniphilum sp.
TAAGTTATACTCTCGAAGGCCTGACACTGGATGTGAGAAGAGATGGCTTTTTATTGAGCTTGGTGCTCGTCTTTTTTAATTTGATTACTTTCATTTCTTTCCGCACATTCAGGGGTATCCTGCGTTTCTCTTCTTTTACCGATTTGTTGCGTATCCTCTACTCCTTGGTATTGGGTTACAGCCTTTCATACGTGGGTGTATTGATAATCAGGGAATTCCATCCTGGCTTTAATTTGACGAATGTTACTTTTATTGCCATATTTTTATTCAACACGTTGTTGATGATTATTTCCCGTATTCTGATCAAGGAAGTTTATGAATCGATTATAGGCAGTACTGTGAAGCCGGTGAATGTCTTCATTTACGGAACCAAACAGGCAGGAGTGAGTGTAGCCAAAGCATTAAAAGGTAACAAAGAGTTCAATTACCGTGTACAGGGATTTATTTCCGATGAGAATTACATGGTGGGGAAAGAATTACTGGGCGTTACTATCCATGCCAACAACGAAAATATTTTCAGGACGCTCGAAATCAAAGATGTAAAGACAGTGATTGTATCCCCGCAGAAGATGGAGGAGATTAAAAGTTCCAATCTTCTTGCCAATTTTGTGGATCACAATATTTCACTTTTAACCACGGTCCCGATAAACGAGTGGAACGGCACCGTCATGAGTAAGAGACAGTTGAAAGATATACAAATTGAAGACCTCTTGCCGCGTGCTCCCATTCATATCAATATGCGAGAAATCGCTTCCAATATTGAAGGAAGACGTGTGCTGGTTACCGGCGCTGCCGGATCTATCGGGAGCGAGATTGTGAGACAGGTTGCCTCATTCAATCCTTACAGCATAACCCTGATTGATCAGGCAGAAACACCGCTGCATGAAATGCGTTTGGAGTTGCAAGAGAAATGGCGGGAGTTGCAAACCGAGATTGTCGTGGCCGATGTCAGCAACAGGTCCCGCATGGAGAAAGTGTTTTCAACAACGCGTCCACAGTATGTTTTTCATGCCGCAGCCTATAAGCATGTGCCCATGATGGAGGACAACGTGTCGGAGTCGGTGCAGACCAATATTTTGGGAACCAAAATTGTGGCAGACTTATCTGTCCAATACAATGTCCGTAAGTTTGTGATGATCTCAACCGACAAGGCGGTGAATCCTTCCAATGTAATGGGTTGTTCCAAACGCATTTGCGAGATCTATGTGCAGTCTCTGGCTAAATATCTCGAACAGAAGGGAGAGAAGGCAACCCAGTTTATCACGACCCGTTTTGGTAACGTGCTGGGCTCAAACGGTTCTGTCATACCTCTTTTCAAGGAGCAGATCAAACATGGCGGGCCTGTTACGGTGACGCACCCCGAAATCATTCGTTATTTTATGACCATCCCCGAAGCGTGTCAACTGGTATTGGAAGCAGGGGCTATGGGAAAGAGCGGAGAGCTCTATATTTTCGACATGGGTAAGCCAGTGAAAATACTGGATCTGGCCAAACGAATGATACGTCTTTCGGGATCGAATAATATAAAGATAGAATTCACTGGATTGCGCCATGGCGAGAAGCTCTACGAAGAGTTGCTCAACAAGGCCGAACAAACCAAGCCTACACACCATGAGAAGATCATGATTGCCGACGTGCGGGAATATGAGTATGAAGAGGTGAGTAAAAGCATCGAAGCCCTCATAAAAATCTCTTACGATTATGACGATATGAGCACCGTGAAGGCGATGAAAGAGATTGTTCCCGAGTTTCAGAGTATCAACTCACCTTTCGAAGCGGTTGACATGCCGCAGGTAAAGGTGTCGGAAGAGGTGGTTTCCGAAGATACCAAAGGATGATTTATTTGAGATCTATTTGCGCATCACACAATTTTGTGTAGTAACCTCCCTGTGCATACAACGAAGCGTGTTGTCCCGATTCAACAATCTGTCCCTCCTTTAATACATATATCTCATCGGCGTTCTTGATGGTAGAGAGCCTGTGTGCAATCACAATGGTGGTGCGGTTTTTCATCAGATTATCCAACGCTTCCTGCACCAGCCTTTCGGAGTCGGTGTCGAGTGCCGAGGTGGCTTCATCCAGGATTAGTATCTCCGGGTTCTTCAGGATGGCACGGGCAATGCTGATGCGTTGCCGCTGACCACCTGACAGTCTTCCCCCCCTGTCGCCAATATTGGTCTGATATCCTTTTTCGGTTGCCATGATAAAGTCGTGCGCGTTTGCAATCTTCGCTGCTTCTATGATTTGACTTTCGGTGGCATGGACAACGCCAAAAGCTATGTTGTTGTAAAAAGTATCATTGAACAAGATGGCTTCCTGATTCACATAACTGATCAGTGATCTCAAATCACGAAGTTTGGCATCTTTGATGTTGGTGTCATCGAGGTAAATACCCCCTTTTTGGATATCGTAAAAACGAGGTAGCAGGTCGGCAAGGGTAGATTTACCTGAGCCCGACTGACCGACCAGTGCAATGGTTTTCCCTTTCTCAACAGTCAATTGTACATCCCGAAGTACCCAGTCCGATTGGTATTTAAACCATACGTTTTTGTACTGAATATGTTTGCGGAAAGTGATTGCTGCGGGCTTTGCCGGTTCCGAAATTGGATTCTCGGCTTTCAGTATTTTATCGATCCGCTCCATCGATGCCAGTCCGCGTTGTACCGCGTAGGCTGACTTCGACAGTTCCTTGGCGGGATTGATGATGCTGTAAAATATCGTCAGGTAGTAAATAAACGTGGCTGCATCAATTAAGCCGTATCCTCCCAGAATCAAGGAGCCACCAAACCACAATACAATGGCAATGGTGAGGGTTCCCAGAAACTCACTCATGGGGTGAGCAAGCTGTTGCCGACGAGCAATGCGGTTCGACATCTTACGGAATATGTTGCTGCCGGTGTGAAACCGTTCCGATATTTTGTTTTCCGCGTTAAATGCTTTGATGATCCGCAGGCCGCTCAATGTCTCCTCAACCTGTGACATCAGCTCTCCCCACTTGTTTTGTGCCTCAAAAGAACTTCTTTTTAGCGACCGTCCCACTCTCCCCATGACAAAACCCATTACCGGGAGTACAATCAGTACAAAGAGGGTGAGCTGCCAGCTCAGGATGGTCATCGTGGTCAGGTAGATGAGGATGAGGATAGGGTTTTTGAAAAGCATATCGAGCGAACTCATCACAGAGTTCTCTACCTCATTCACATCACCCGAGATGCGGGCCAGAATGTCTCCCTTCCTTTCTTCGGTAAAAAAGCCAATGGGCAGGGTCAGTATCTTATCGTTGATGCGGTTCCGGACATCTCTCACCACTCCTGTTCTGATGGGGATGATAAAGTAGGAACCCAGATAAGAAGTGCCGGTCTTTAACAGGGTCATCACCACCAGCACAATGGCCAGCATCATCAGGGCGTAGCTGCTTCCTGAAGTGTCTATCAGTTGTGTGACATACCAGTTCACGTTATTCAGCGCAATGTCCAGAATTGAATACCCTTCTTTGTCCCATGGGATAAAGAGGTATGTTTTTGTATTTACCTTAAACAGCACCTGAAGAATAGGAATGATGGTAGCCAGTGAGAAGACGTTGAGTATGGCTGATAGAATATTGAAAAAAAATGTAAGAAACAGATATTTCTTATAAGGGGGCAAGAAACGCTTTAGAATATAGAAGATACCTTTCATCAATTATGCTCTCTTTTATTATATGTATATAGCTGGTACCATAGCCAGCCTTTTCTTAATTATATGCGAAGATACGCATAATATCTAAATCCGGTAGATTTAAATCTGCCGTTTCTTCGATAGAAAAAGTCATCCTCCCTGGGGATGTGTCTCTGCAATTACATATGAAATGTTGTTTTTTAGCCAAAATTCTTGCGACTGTTTCTCATGCCAACGACGGGGAAAAATCGGTTTTCTTGATTTTTTAGAGGAAAGCCCGAAAAAGTTCATTTTTTTTAATTCGTTAGTGCCCTGATAGCCACCTGAATGGCAAAATAGGCGGAGAAAAGTTTAGAAAATTATCAAAATATTTCGTCGGATTGTTTGCAAAGTAAAAAAACTAACCATACCTTTGCACCCGCTTTTGGAAAAAGGGATTCAGCATAGCGATGATGAAAGAAC
>CAZRRC010000144.1:0-4062 GCA_964602395.1 uncultured Proteiniphilum sp.
ATGCCCCATCATTGAAAAAGGGACCATCAATGCAATAAACAAAAAGAGGGCAACAGTTGTTTATGATGGCTATGAACGAATTAAAAGAAAGAACAGAAAGAATGAAAATTGAGGTGTGGACCGATATCATGTGTCCTTATTGCTACATTGGCAAAATACATTACGAGAAAGCGCTTCAGCAGTTTCCGCATGCCGACGAGGTGGAGCTAGAATGGAAAGCATTTCAGCTAAACCCCAATCTGCCCGACAAGGGAAACGGGGTTCCTGTGAAGGAATACCTTGTGCAACAGGCGGGATATCCCGAAGAAAATATACAACAAATGTTCGATAACCTGAAGAAGATGGCCGATGACCTGGGTGTGCCGTTCAACCTGCCACAGTCGGTTGCTGCCAACACACGCGATGCACACCGCTTGATTAAGCTGGCTGCCGAAAAGGGACTCGACTCACGGGTGGTGGGTAAACTCGGCAAGGCTTACTTCGAGGAGGCAAAGGATTACAGCGATTGGGAACTGCTTGTTTCTATTGGCATGGAAGCCGGACTGGAGGAAGAAGAGATTCGGCGAATGCTCAACAGCGACGACTATCTGTATGAGATCAAACAGGACATGCAGGAGGCTGCCAACCTGGGGTTCGACACGGTGCCCACATTTTTGATGGACCGTCGCCAGGCTATCGTAGGATCGGAGCCGGTGGACCTGTTTGTAAAGGTATTGCACAAGGCGTACGACGCATGGAAAAACCGTACCGAAAAAGAAAAAGAACTGGAAATAAGCAAAGGTAAATCGTGCAATGCCGATGGCACTTGCGAGATATAGTTTCCCGGACTCACTTCAGGCAAAAGATTTTTTATTTTTTGCAGGATTGTGGTACCTTTGTTACTTCCACTTTTAAATTAAAGCCAGTCATGGAATACTTGAAGATTACCCCCGAAGACAGCATCCGCTGGAAGAGTGTTTGGACCCTGTATGAGGAGAGTTTTCCGGTAGCCGAACGGCGTAAGATGGGTGACCATTTGCGGGCCTGCGGTGATGACCGTTTTTTTCCTTTGTCGGCATGGGAAGGAGGGGAGTTAATTGGACTGATGTTCTTTTGGGAATGGGATTCTTACCGTTACCTGGAGTATCTGGCCGTAAATCCTGCACTGCGGGGACACGGATTTGGGTCTCAAATGTTGCGGCATCTGCGGGATTCCGCGCATACAATCATCCTCGAAATAGATCCGCTCAGCAATGAATTGTCGGTACGCCGGCTCCAGTTCTACGAACGTTCGGGGTATACCCTTACCCCTTACCGGTTTGTACATCTTCCTTACAGGCTCGATGCAAATGCACAGGAGCTGCTCATCCTGAGTTATCCGCACATGATCACCAAGGAGCAGCACAACGATTTTCTGTGCTTTTTGAATGAGGAGGTGATCCGATATTGCGAAGGCGAAGAGAAATAACGTGCATAGCACGAATCTCGTGAGCCGGGCGGGCAAATCACGCGCGTAGCAACTCAATGAATCAGAATGGAATGCATCAAACGGAGGGTTTGATTCACAAATAACCGATCTCGTTTAGACCTTGAGAGGACGGGATAAATAATCACGGTGACCTGCCCCTCCTCTTCCATCTTCAGGTAGCCTCCCAGTCCCCATGACGTCATCCTGGCATCGGTCCTGAACTTGAGTACCTTGTTTTTTCTGTCGGAGAAAGAAATGATCCACTGGCGGTCGATGCGTTGCATCACCTCATCGAACGGTTGTTGGCTGCGTCCCTTAAATTGAAAAACTGCTTTTTTTTGCCCTGAGAACGATGGTGGGTCGAGTTTTTCTGATTCCATGTAGTCCAATCTTCTGGTAAAAACGGCGGTAATCAATGCCGGCGGTATCATTCCCACGAGGATGAATACCAGCGCAATCTGCCATGGATTCGCGTTCAACCCCCAGAGAAGAGATACCACGACCAGAATACCGACATAAAATATCAGAAAAATTGAGACCCAGTAGCAATAGAGTCGTCTAGAAAATCTCATGTCATTCAAGTTATTATATCTGTTATATGCACTCTTCTCCTCTACCCTTCCAAACAAAAAAGCGATCTAATTCAATTCACTTGTGGCAGGTTAAATTCTTCTGTGATTTGGATGTGGGTGAACCCCATCTCTTTCAAAAGAGTTGTTAACACAAGCCTGGCCTGTTTCGCAGCATCTGTGAGTATCCCCTGCTTAATGGCATCGCTGGCCATTACATTTTTCTCCCTAATGAGCGATTCGTTGTAATCCGATATCTTGATGGGATTAAAAGCATTCTCACTCTCGTTGTACACCTCGACCGATTTTTCGTCGATGACCGTATCCAGGATCCGGGGCTTGGGAATGGAAACATGCAGCGTGGAATCATTTTCCACATTTACCTTGATCCGTTCGAAGTCCACACCCGCCTTGATGTATCCGTTGTATTTCAGCAGGAAATATTTATCGGTCAATGGGACGTTGATGTTCAGAAACTTCTTGTAGTCCTTGTACCCGATCACTCCGGTATAATTGTGTTTCACCAATGCCAGTTCACCGATATGAGCGATGCGGGTCATCACGGTGGTGCTGTCATATCCCTTTTCCTTTTCACTGTCCCTGTTGCTTAGCATGAGCAACAGAGCCAGAATAAACGTGGTAAGAAAAAAGAACAGGGTTAAAACTGATATTTTTCTCATACATTTTTTTCGTTTTTCGTCCGAGTGATGTATAACGGTCATTCATCCCACTATTCTTCTCATACATCAACATCATCTTTACAAAAATAATCATAATCCTGGTAAGAAAAAGAATTTGACATTTTTTTCTTCTAAATGAGAAAGTCGCATGCTTCTACTTCACCAAGGCCAGCAGCAAAGGAATTAACAGCTTTAACATAAAATTAAAAAAAAGTTTTATGTTAAAATACCCAACCTTACATAAAGTTTTATATATATTTGCCGGGTAATCTATTTTATATGGACTCTTTTTCTGATATAAGATACTTCAATACACTGTTCAATGAATATTACAGACGGTTTGTCCTTTTTGCCACAGGATATGTGAAAGAGGTGGAGACAGCGGAAGATTTTGTTTCAGAGGCATTCACCCAATATTGGGAAAATAAAGACAACCTGTTATCCAATACCAACCCACAAGCCTACATCCTTACCATCATCAAAAATAAATGTCTGAATTTTTTACAGCGCCAAAAGGTTCATCAGCGGGTCTCGACTGAAATAAAAGAGCATTCCGATTGGTTGCTGCAAACAAAAATAAGCACGCTGGAAGCTTGTGATCCTGATTTTTTATTTTCAACGGAACTGCAAGAAATCATCGATGAGGCGCTCAATAAATTACCCCAAAAGACACGGAAGATATTCTTCTTGAGCAGAGTCCATGGATATTCGTATAAAGAAATAGCCAATAAAACCAATTTGAACCAAAAAACCATTGAATATCACATCTCCAAAGCACTGCAACAACTGCGTTTATCTTTATCTGATTTCATTACATTTGGCTTGTTACTTGTTTTATTTTAATTAAAATCAATTTTCATTTAGGGTATTCTCTGTCTGAATTGTTTTCTTTTTAAGACAAGGTAACAATGATCATATGGAGAAAGAAATGCTACATCGTTTTTTTGAAGGAAAAACATCTGAAAACGAAGAAAAGAAAATAAAAAAATGGTTGGAGGCTTCTGATGCCAATCATGCACATTTCCTTCAAGAACGTAGGATATATGATGCTTTGCTGCTCATAGATACGAAAGTATCACTAAACAGAACACGGAACACGATATCGACTCTCGGAATCATCAGCACAACTGCAGCGGTTATATTGGCGTTGATTATTGGCGGAATTTATTTGTACGGACTTAAAGGTAAATCCGAACAATACAATACCATTCTTGTTCCAGCGGGTCAACGGATTAACCTGATCCTTTCTGATAATACCAACCTATGGTTGAATGCAAATACCTCTTTTCGGTATCCAACAGAGTTTTCGAAAGGAAGCAGGACTGTTTATCTCGACGGAGAAGCCTATTTTGAAGTGAGCAAGGAT
>CAZRRC010000145.1:0-4042 GCA_964602395.1 uncultured Proteiniphilum sp.
AGTAACAATCAAAAAGAGATTGACACAAAACGAATATCTTTGTAGAAGGTAAATCAGTACGTATGAAAAAAAGGAATGTATGGTTTTGGATCTCACCGGTCATCTTTGGCTTCCTGGTTATGACAACCATTCGCCTGGTGAGTGATGTGCCACAAGAAGCCAAATTTTGGGAACGTCCCCTTGTGCTGAATCTGATAGAAATCATCTCAGTGATTGTCTTATTCTATCTCATTCAATTCTCCTTACTCTATTTTATCAAACGTCAGAAAGCCAAAGAGACCCGGCTCTCATTGAAAAAACTCATATCGGAGTATTTGTTCATTACCCTCTCCGGAATATTGATCACCATACCCAGTCTTTATCTCATACATTTTATGACGAGTGATCCGGTGGGCATCGACGACCTGGTGATTGCAGAAATTGTGGTGACACTGCTTTTGGTGATTTATTATTCGATATTCAGAGGGGGTGATTTGCTCCAGGCGTATGTCAACCAGAAAACACTGACACAGCAAATCAAGAATACGCAGATGGAGACAGAACTGAATTTCCTGAAGGTGCAGTTTCATCCCCACTTCCTATTCAATGCGCTCAATGCGATCTATTTCCAGATCGACGAGAAGAATGAAGCGCCCCGAAAATCTATTGAGCAACTCTCCGAACTGCTACGCTATCAGCTTTATGACATCAACCAAACCGTGATGATTGAACAGGAACTGAACTTCATTCGCAATTATATTGCCTTCCAGAAGGTGAGAATGCCGGATACGTTTCATCTTTCCGTTCATTTCGACCCGGAGTTGAATCATCAACAGATACATCCGTTGTTGCTGTTCCCGCTGGTAGAGAATGCATACAAATATGTGGGTGGCGACTATTGGATAAACATTGAGGCCCTTTTGAAAGAGGGAGGCCTCAGTTTCACCGTGGAGAATGCCATTCCACAGATTGCACAGGCAACGAAAAACAAAGATTTCGGCATTGGCCTCGAAAACTTACAACGAAGACTTGATCTGCTTTACCCGGATAAGTTTACCTTTGAAACAGAGAAAAAGGACAATTCATTTATTGCAAATTTAAGGATTGAATGGTGAAATTACGATGTGTCATAACCGACGACGAGCCAATGGCCCGGAAAGGCCTGCAAAGTTATCTGGAGAAAATCGATTTTCTGGAGCTTGTCGCGTTGTGTGAGGACGGCATTCAACTGGGCAACGTGTTGAAAGAGCAACCCGTAGATTTGATCTTTCTCGATATTGAGATGCCTTATCTGTCGGGCATTGAATTGCTATCCGGGTTGACCAATCCGCCCAAGGTGATCATTGTAAGTGCTTACGAACAATATGCACTGAAGGGTTTCGAACTGGAAGTCGCTGATTACCTGCTGAAGCCGGTTTCATTTGAGCGGTTCTATAAAGCCGTCAACAAAGTTTACGATTGGTTTGCGAAAGAAGAAACAGGTGAGACACAACCCGAATCGATCTTCATCAAAACAACACAGAAATATGAAAAAGTAGATTTTGCCGATATTCTCTTTGTGGAAGCCCTCGATAACTATATCTCAATACAAACGGCAAGAAAAAAATACATCACCCATACTACCTTAAGTTCATTCATCAAGAGATTACCACACAAATTTGTGCAGATTCACAAATCATTCGTGGTGAACGTAGAAAAGGTTACCTCGCTTGAAGGTAACCTTTTAGGGATTGATAGCTATAAGTTGCCTGTTTCAAAAAGTTACAGGACTGAGATAAAAGAGATGCTGTTGAAGTAGCATCATGCCAAAGTGGCTATCTATTAATGAACTTAATAGATGCCGTATTGTGCCAATATATATCTGACCGGTTCTTCGATAGAGCGGTACCACAATGAATAACCATAATTATCGGGATGTATTCCGTCGACCGAAGTCTCATGGTTATCAGACGCATTGGGTGTAATCAGATAGACATCCTTGTACCTGTCTTTGTCTTTGCCGTTTTTTATTTCGTAGAACATCTCCTCCACTGCCTCCGCTTTTGCAGATTCTCTCTTATCCACCGCAGTGTCAAGATTCCTTTTTTCCCGATAGATGGTCCGTTGGAAAATGAGCGGTTTGCCCGGATGTGCTTTAATGAGCCTGTCGATAAAGGGCAACAACCGTTCACGGATCATTTCTGCCTCGGGATTGGAGAAAGTATCGAACAGGAAGGCATCTGCTTCAATGGCCTCGAGGACAGTGGTGTAATAGGGCTGCATCAGGCATCGCCCGCTTGCCCCTAACGAGACAATCTGTAAACCGGTGTGGCGCATGAGCTGCATGGGCCAGCTCATACCGGAACGACTGGTACTTACACCCTGGGTGTACGACGAACCGTATACAGCAATGCGATGTCGGAAATTGGATTCTAACGGCTCTATGGAAGCATCCTGGTCAATTCCTATCTTGCAAGAGAGGATCTCGGAGTACATGGGCAAGTAAAGCATGAAATCATGTTCAGTGCCATCCATGTTATCGATGAGGGTAAATTTATCGCTCTTCTTATCCTGGGACAGTGTGCCTGCACTACTGGCTGCATATTGCCACTTTCCACTTTCGTTTTTAAAGTAAAGGTCGTATCCCTTGTATGATATTGGCATGGTAGAAACCGAGTTATAGACATACCCCCAGTCGGTTGAGATGGTTATTTTTTTGGTGTTGCTTTTGAAGAGCACAGCCATCCCCACCGGACATCGAACCTGATTGTTTTCGGTCGTAGTGAATCCTTTGTAAATCAAAGTGTCTACGCGGTGATAAGGGTTGGGTGTGTTGGGAAAAGGTTTGCCAATAAGATTGAGTTCGCTGGCCTCAGTAAACTTGATTTCTTGGCTCATGAGAGAACCAATTGCTGCTAACAGGAGCAAAGAAAGAATGATTTTTTTCATAGTGTATATTTTAATTTAACAAAGTTACTATTTCTTCTTGTTGAGGAGAGGCTTTTGAAGTAGCATCATCAAAAATATTGTTAAAAACAGAAAGAAAGTTCATTTTAAATGTCACCAAAGATAGATTGTCTACGTCTTATTATTGTACAATTTAAAAATCAAGGTGATGAAAAAAATTCTTTTTACAATGTTTCTAATCGGGATGATAATCCCCATGAGCGCCCAAATTAAAGGTACCGTAACCGACACCGGCAACAATCCTGTCAAGTATGCCAAAGTGGCTATCTACTCCCTACCCGACTCTGTGCTGATCGCCGGAACCACTGCCAATGAACGGGGTGAATTTACATTTCCCCATTATTACAGTGTGAACAAACTGATAAAAGTATCCTATAACGGGTACAAGCCAACCACGTTCCGCGCGCTGCCGGAACAGCATGTCAAACTAAGAGATGAGCTGACCATGCCGGAGAATCTGGCATTAAACAGATTCAGCTCTCGTTTTCCTGAAAAGAAGAGCTGATAATCGCGTGAACAGCACTTATCTGGAAAATCTTTAGATATAGCCGCCTCATGGTGTATGGGCGGCTTTTTTTGTTATAATATACTGGCAATATGCGGCTTACCCTCCACATCTAAAAAACCATTCATCAATCGGCACACCTTTCAGGTAGTCAAGTAGACTAGCAACCTTTTGTTCTCCTCATGGGGATAAAGGGGATTTATGTTCCTTTGAGTCACTTGAATGAATACCCTGGCTGTACTTTTGTAATTTTGAATGGAATTGGGACTATATCGTTGTATAATCATTTTCCACTCAAATTCTCTTAACCAACCCTCAGTATCCACGATTATCGATTCAATGAAACATTCGTAAATGAAAATATTAAAATAATCATAAATAATACCTAATATTTTGTGAATCTATATGTTCAAAAATGCAATATCATCATATTTATATCAATTTACGAATGTTATAAATTGTATATTTACAAAAAGTTGTATATTTATTGCGGAAAAAAGACGTTATGCAAAGTGATGAAAAAGTGCAATTTCCTTTTCATATTGCGAATGTAGATATTTATTCAATATAATGAATACAAATAAGAAAATGCGATAATTGATCGCCTTAAAT
>CAZRRC010000146.1:0-4042 GCA_964602395.1 uncultured Proteiniphilum sp.
CTTTGTTGTTGAATCGTTCAATGTTGGCGGTGGCGTCGATCCACATCAGTTTGGGTGCTACCTCTGTAGTTTCATTGTTGTTGTTTCCTGTGCAGGAGTAGAGTCCTGCTATAACCAGGAGCGATATGAGAAGTTTTGTGATGTTATTCATTGTTGTAAAACTGTATGTATGTTATTTGTTTTATTGTTAGCCTACTTTTACGTGTAGGAGGTTGGATTATTTCTTCCCAATGGCTAGATCGATACCCTGCTTGGCATATTGCCATTGGTTGGCCATCTTCAGGTGAATCATGTCGAACAGAAAGTAACCGTCGCACTCATCCATACAGGCTTTCACCGAGTTTACGATTGCCTGGTTCTCCTCCTCTTGGGTGGCTTTGTTGTCAGCATCCCAGTTGCCCACGTCGGGCCCACTGGAAACGATAGGAGTGTCTTTTATCTTATCTTTGGCCAGTCGTGAGAAACCCTGCATAGTCCACTCTGAAGTGCCATAGACACTCTTGGGAGCAGCATAGGCACCAATCAGCATCTGGTCCATCAGCTCGGCATAGCCATAATCCTTGTACTTGGCTGTTGCCCACTTATAGGTGAGGCTAGGGTTGTACCGATTGCTGGCCCAGTTTACACCCACCTCATAGTAAGTGGAATACCAGCCACCCACATAGACTCCAAATTGAATCTTCGGATTGACCGACTTCACGGCCGTCCGCGCTTTCTCCATAAAATCGCGCATCACCTTAGCCCTGAACTCGAGCCATTTGGTGAAGTATGGAGGGTAGGTGGTTAGCGCCATAACCTGCTGCATGGTGGCTCCTACAGGAACAATGTCGGCCGGAAAGTTATTTATTTTCACATTGCCAAGGTAGCTTTCAAACTGTTTGCGAGTATCTTCGGAAAAGTCGGACTGCATACCATCGAATCGTCCTCTGTCGAGGATGATGCCATCCAAGTCGTACTTGGCAAGATCCTTCAAAAGATCACACAGGTAGGTTTGTACCTGCTCGTTGGCTGGATTGAAAAACTTTGTACCTCCTCCCGCATCCATCGTGTTGGTGATGCCATGGGCCAGATTCTCATAGGTAGCCCACGATTTCTTCGAAGCATCGCGATAAAGGAGACCTTGACTGCCCAAGCCGCTGCTGTGTCCACCCACCATGGTGTTGAAACCGGCATGTACCTTTAAATCGAGCTTGCGACCCTCTTCAATGAAGGCTTGCAGGTAGTCCCATGTTGCTGTTCGTTCTACTTTGGAGTAGACTCCATTGACCCATGCACTGAGCCACTGCACTTTCGCAGAACCCGGTACGGATGACTGATAGAGGATGTCACCATTGGTTGGACGGATATCTACGACGATATCGGTGAACCCGGCTTCTTTGGCCAGTTTCAAATCACGTGTGATTTTCGACCTGTCATTTGCGAAATCGGGGAAGTTAGCTGCTGCATCGATCCAAATATAACGAGGTTTTTCTACATTGTCCTTGGGAGGATCCGGAAACTCATATCCAGGATCTGGATTATCTTCCCCACTGCAAGCGAATGCTACGAAAAGCCAGCTGAAGAAGAGGATTGATGTTAAAACTGTATGAAAATGAGGTTTCTTTTTTGTCATGTGATGTAATCTTTGTGATGATTGCTGAATTTCGACTTCTCATGCTTTTATTTAGAAGCTGATAAGGTCGTGTCTTTGTATACGATGACCCGCTCGATGTATATTTTATGGCCGGTTGAGGCCTCTTCTTTCTTGTCCAAAACCACGATTCTTAGGGTGTGGTCCCCTTCGGTCAGGTCCATCTTGTGAATGATGTGCTGCCTATTTCCATTCCATTTACCTGCTTCAGTCCGGTGGTAACAATTGAACTCCCTGAAGGGTTCACCGTCGATGTAAGCCATGGCTGTTCCCCCGTCGATGTGGTAACTGCCCAGTACCGATATGCCGGATCCACTGAACTCCACCTCGAAACTGTCTCCCGGCGTGGTGGAAACCTTATACAGGTCGTTATCACCTTCACCATATCTGAAGTCTTCCCAGTTACCTTCCAATTTATAATTCTCTGTGTCGCTCATCTGGATGAAAGAGGACATCGACATGTTGTGGAAAGCTTGTTCCAGCTGGCCTGAGAATTGGAGGGATTGCAATTTCACTTGGTAGATATCATCTTCCAGTTTTCCCCCGTTTGCCAGAATATTTTCCTCCGCGAATGTTTGAGTGAGTGATACAGCTTTGTTAAACGAAATATCTGTATAAAGAAAAGGTGTGTCGGCCATCTGAGGGATGTACGACTTTAACTTTTCATCGATTGCCTCGTATCCTTGGATGATACCCAGCACAGCTGCCGCATTGGCTGCGTTGCAATCGGTATCCTGACCGCAGCGAATAGCAATCTCGATGGTTTTCTCCATGTCATTATCTCCATAGAGAAGTCCCATAACGATATAAGCACCGTTAAGGGTGGCATCGATATTGAAAGGGTGGTAGGGTACACAAAGGTCCGATTCCCCCCACTTGTCCTGTAACATTTGCCATGTGTTTCGCCAATTTACCGGATCCTGTTCGTAACCATCTATCACTGTTTGAATCGCTTTGGCGTATTGACTTTTACTTGGAATTGCCTGCATTGCTTTCCGTACAACCACTTTTGCATCCTTTTCAAAAAAGGCTAGTGCATGCATAGCCGACACAAACATTCCCCCATAGAGTCCATCACCATAAGCCATAATCCGTCCCACACTGTCAGCCATTAATGTTGCTGCTTGCGGCAAACCGGGATGTATAAAGCCGATGTAGTCTGACTCGATTTGGAAATCGATGTCATTCGCATGCATGTTATAATCGGGGGCTCCGGAAAGCGGTGGCATGATGCCATCAAAAAAATTCTTTCTTGCCTGCAGGTTTGCGTGACATAAATTGAACTCCGCATTGGCGAAATCCTCTGTCAGTTTGGAAACTGGTGTTTGCAAGCCCTGGTTTTTCACCATCGTGCTCATGAAACTCAGTTGACCATAAATGTCATCTTCGAGTAGAGCCCGTTCTATCATTTCGGGGTACCATATGATTGAGTCTTCATAGGTGACACTGGCTGCTTTGAATTCCATTCCGATTCCCTTCATCACGCCAATCATTTTCCCAGCCCAGGCTCCTTTTATTTTATCATTCAGTTCTGTTTTGGATATGACTGCAAAGGATTGCTTCTCTTTAGAGCAGGATAGCAGGCTAATCAATACCCATAGAACCGGTAAAACAATGATACCTCTTTTCATTTTGTTTGCTGTTTACTTGTTGAGGCTTCTATCATGTGCGAATTGTTGGTAACTGTTTATCAACACCGTCTACCATGATATATGCTGGTTAAAAAAAGTTGTCCAGGCTCTGTATGCAACTAAATCAAAGTCGGTACCAAAGGTAACACAAATCTTCTTTTTAATCAGGTACAAAACCCGGACAACCAATTCATTCATTTACTCCGAATCTCATTTTACATGTCGATACAGTCGAACTGTACACAGGCAACACATCCGTTGGTGAACATGAAATAGAGATACATATAATATCCGTCATTTGAAACCTTCAGGATAGAATCACCAGTACCATTTGCATTGGTGCCGCCATTGTCCTTACCTCCATAGGTACCGATAGGTGTTGCCCAGATCGGTTCGGTGAAGGTGGTCACCGCATTGGCATCGTGCAGATAAACCTTGTCGTCGCTACCCCATGTAAAGGAGTTGATCGACATGTTTACAGCGTAAGGATTGCCGTTGAAGACAGTGTAGTCGGCCGAATTCTGAATCCAGTTACCGCTGATCTCGGGACCCTGAGCTTTAACGGTATTGGTTTTACCGTCTACCCATGCGAACTTTCTCGGTGTGGCATAGTAAGAGACAAAGTAGTCTCCGGTTGGATCGGATGGATTTGTTGCCACCACATCGGCATTGTTCCACCATGCAGCATCGATACCTTTGATAGCCACGATTTCCGGTGTTTGTGAGAGGAGTACACCATCTTTCACCTGCCAGCGTGCAAAACTCTTTGCGTCACCCATCA
>CAZRRC010000147.1:0-3936 GCA_964602395.1 uncultured Proteiniphilum sp.
TTTCATCGATGCAAATCTTTTCTTATGTTAAACATTTTCTATGTCAGTATTTTATGTATTACCAAAAAAAATGAACAAAGCAACTGCATTGTTGCAATTGCTTTGTTTGAAGTTGGAGAAAAAATGGTCCCTTACAGTCGGTTGAATTCGCTCTCACCGGCTCCGGTACCCTTATAGCGACTACCGTTGGTGTTAAATTTGTACCTTAGTGTTATTTCCAGTTCACGGGTACCCCATTTGGAGAACTGGGAGAGGAGCAGCTTGTTGTTATAAAGCAGAATGTCGTTTTTGTTGTCATACAGCAAGTCGTGCCCTTTCAGCGATATCGAAAGCCGATCATTGAGGAAAGATTTTGTCACACCCAGATTGAGGATGAATTTGTTCCTTACTAATTCAACATTTTGACTTGATCCTTTGCCCTGAAAGTTTGCATCGAATGTTACCAGAAAATCATTTGGCAATGAGAAAGAGTTATTGAGTGAAACGATGGGTATGGGGTTGTTCAATGTAATTTCCCGGTTGTTGCTGGCGATTTTCAGCCATTGCTTTATAAAACCCACGCTTGCCTGGGGCGACCATATGCCAAATTTGGGTGCTGCCGACAGGAAAAGAGTGAGACTGGGGATATTGTCAATATTTTTTGTTGAAAGCAATGTCACCGCGGGATTGTCTTCAAGCTGCTCAGCCCATTGAATGATCACATCTTTCTCCTGTTTATAACTGACCATTAGTTGTATAAATTTCCAGGTGCCGGAGAGTGATGCATCATGAATGATGGATGGCCTTAGGAATGGGTTGCCGGTTTGCAACGTAAATCTGTTCCCATAGAGTGTGTTGCTTCCCAGTTGCCAGTATGAAGGGCGGACGGTTTTCACATTGTAACTCAATTGTAGTTGCATATTTCCCAATGAATTGGAGTACGAGATATTGGGAAACCAACGGTCGTATTTCCTGCTCTGCTCCTCAATCTTTACATCGTCATTAAAATAATCGAAATAGACATTTTCATACCGAACACCTGCGGTAAATTTTCCGATTGGCGTTGCTCTTGCATATTCAGCAAAGAAGCTATTGTTATGGTCATGGATGGAAGTATTGGTAGAAGGAATCAGATCCATATCGGTTTTGTAATCATCTATTCTTCGTGTACGGGTAAATTCATTCCCTGCCGTTAACTGGCCACCCATCAGGGGATACGATAAAACAAGTTTGGTTGCGAAGAGTTGGTTCTCGAGATAATTTGTCGATTTGATGTTTCTGTCTTCAAACTCCTGACTTGTCTCCAAGACGTTGGTTTCGGAAAACTGACTCCCTTTGTAAAAGTCACTGTTGAAATCCACCTTCAGGTCGCCGAAGCTGCCATTGTAATAGAGGTTCAGTCGATGTTGGGGGTCGTAATGATTATGTTGCATGCTTTCACTTTCCCAACTGTCGAAGTAGTTGTTGTTGGCAAAAACATCGCTGATTGTGTTTATCTGTTCTGTATTTTTACCCAGGTAAGTGGTCATCCTGTATTTTGCACCCAAATAATGTTTGGAATTAATTTCATAATTAATACCGGTTATGGTCGTCAACGGATTGCTGAGGCCCTCCACATAAAGCTCGTTGTCCTGTGTCCAGAGTGTATCCACAAAAGCGGTCTGTTTCATCTTGCTATCCTGGATGTAGGCATATCGTTCATATTTCACCGAGGCGAAAAGATCCCAACCGCGATATCGGTAGTTCAGGTTCAGTTGTTGTCTGAGATCCACGTTGTTTGCTTGCAAGTAAGTCGACCGGACATCGAAACTGAATCCATCTCCCACTTTGCGTATGGTATGTATGCGAATGATCGCCTTCACTGATGCATCGTATTTGGATCCGGGGTTGTGTACAATCTCCACCTCCCGGATATCGGATGAGGCAATCATATCCAGTTCCGATGGATCCCGCATCTCGCGGTTGTTGATGTAAATTTTGGCTTTACCTTTTCCGAAGATGGAGAAGTCGCCATCATCACCGGTAATTGCCGGCAACCGTTTCAGCAGGTCGTTGGCAGTACCTGCTTTGCTTAAGACTGTATTTTGGACTGTTGCCACCACTGCGTCGTCGCGCAGTCTTATCTGTGGTAAATTACCGTTTACTACCAGCTCACTGAGCATGGTCGTATCGGACTGCAGCATGATCTGGAGTTCCGGTTTCGCTGGCAAGGTTTGCGTTTCATATCCGATAAAGGATATTCTCAAAAGTTTGTTGGCACTGTCATCCATTGACAATAGAAAAACGCCCAGTTCATCGGTGGTTGTTCCGGAAAGCAATGCAGAGTCGGGTAGGGAGTATATTGCCACATTGGCAAATTCAATTGGGTTGTTGTCTGTATCGGTTACCGTTCCTTTAATCTGTGCTGTAAGCGGCATGATCAAGCCACATAATAGAATTGAAAAGAGAAATCTTCGCGTCATCATATTTTTTTATTTTATACGATCATATGACACGAATGCGCTTCATTTGGTTACAAATAAATTCACGTAGATTGATTCTTGCTGGTATGTGTCAGCTTAATGTTGTTTATTACCAAATAAATAAAGCAAGAAAAAATATTTATTTACACCCTATGGCATAGTTTAAGTGAACATCCCCCTCTCGATTGCACCAAGTGTTTTACGAGTAAAAGAACCTTGTGATCATGATTTCTCTTTTTGACGGAATTGAATTAATGAAAGCTTTTCTGTATGTCGGTGTTTGCAATCGTATACTCCCCGGGATCTGCTGTTTTTGCTCCCCTGAGCATGGCCTCGGCAAGAAGCCGGGTCTTGAGTGGTTTAAATGATTTGAGCAAGCCGAGCCTGTTTAGAAAACTAATCATTTTCACACTTACCTTTTCCAACGTTCTTTTGCTCTCACTCCTGATTAATGAAGGGGGACGAAATATCAATATTTTTGGGAACTCCAGTTTTTTCACATCTTCATCCAACTTTCCCTTTAGGCGAGCGTAGAATAACCGGGAATTCTCAGAAGCATTCATGGCAGATACTAAAACCATACATTCTACGCCATTCTCTCTTGCTATCCGGGCAAATTGGTACTGGTAAGTGTAATCCACTTTCCACTGAGCCACCTTGCTGCCGGCATCTTTTCGAGTAGTACCCAAACAAGAGAATAGTACATCCCCCTTGACTCGGTCAGCCCATTCCGAAGGTTTCTCAAAATCGATCACATGAGCAACGAGTTTGGGATGCTCTATGCCAGGGTCTCTTCTTACAAAAATATCCACCTTTTCCACCTCGCTGTCGCCGAGTAACAATTCCAACAGATCACTTCCTGTTGCTCCTGTTGCTCCTATGAGTAGTGCTTTCATTTTTTTTGTATGTGTCATCGAGAATTGATTCAAATGCTCTTCTTAAATCTTCTGGAGTTTACGTGAATTAAGTTCAGGATTCCCCACTCGGTAAGAGAGAACTAATCCGACATCATGGACTGTTCATGGTTTTCTCGTGGGGATAAACCGGAATTCTGCATTGTTGGGAGCGTTGAAATTGAGAATTTTCCGTAAGATAATGTGGGTTCCGTCGATGTTCTTCTCCTCTTTGGCATTGAGTACCATTTCGGTGTTTGTTGAGGGACGCATACTGTATATATCCGCGTTGTTTTCGCTGTATGTGTTCCAGAGATAGGGGCTATTTACTGCTTTTACCCGTACACCATTTTGTATGTCACCGGCTATGCCCAGGTATTTTCCGTTGGACATTTTCAATGTAATCTGGTTATTCCCCTTGTTCTCAACATAAAAAGCCTGATTTGCAGATTTTTTTCTCAGCTCTGCAGAACCATTTACGTCGAAGTTCAGATAGTTATACATGGCCCGCAGGTTGTACCATCCGTTTGCCATGGTCTTTGCTTTCACAGTTTCAGCATTTTTAGTTGCAGGCCTCGCATTCGTGGATGCAGGCTTCCTTT
>CAZRRC010000148.1:0-3892 GCA_964602395.1 uncultured Proteiniphilum sp.
TGAAGCATTCTCATAAAAAAAGCGGCATTTGCCGCTTTATATTAACTTATTATATGGATATAATCAGAGTATCCCTTGCCCCATCATGGCCTTGGCAACCTTCATAAATCCGGCAATATTGGCTCCTTTCACGTAATTTACGTAACCATCGCCCTCAGTACCGTACTTCACACAATTTTCGTGGATATTGCCCATGATCCATTTCAGCTTCTCATCAACCTGTTCAGCCGACCAGCTGTAACGTTCTGAGTTTTGCGTCATCTCAAGTCCCGACACCGATACACCGCCGGCATTGGCTGCTTTACCCGGTGCATAAAGAATCTTCGCACGCTGGAACACCTCGATCGCTTCGGGTGTACTGGGCATGTTGGCTCCTTCCGATACGGCAAATACGCCATTCTTTACCAACGATTCCGCATCGGCACCGTCGATCTCATTCTGTGTGGCTGAGGGAAGGGCAATATCGCCTTTTTCTCCCCAAGGACGCGCTCCTGGCACATATTTACAGCCATACTCTTCGGCATACTCACGAATGCGGCCACGGTAGAGGTTTTTCAAATCCTTCACAAACTGCAGCTTCTCGGCAGTGATACCCTCCGGATCATAGATATATCCATCGGAATCGGAAAGTGTCACCGGGATGGCACCCATCTCGATTAGCTTCTCACAGGTATATTGTGCCACGTTCCCTGATCCGGAAACCAGACATTTTTTCCCTGTGATGTCGATGTTACGCGTTTTCAACATCTCCAGCAGGAAGTAAACATTGCCATAACCGGTTGCTTCGGGACGGATCAGCGAGCCGCCAAACTCACGCCCTTTACCGGTAAAGGTTCCAGTGAACTCACCAGCCAGTTTTTTGTATTTACCAAACATATAACCCACTTCACGCCCGCCTACACCAATGTCGCCGGCAGGTACGTCGGTGTCGGGTCCTATTACACGCCACACGCCTTCCACAAAAGCCTGGCAGAAACGCATGATCTCACCGTCGGACTTCCCGCGGGGCGAAAAATCGGCTCCTCCCTTGGCACCTCCCATGGGTAATGTGGTCAGCGCATTTTTAAAAGTCTGCTCAAAAGCAAGAAACTTCAGAATCGATGGGGAAACCGAAGCGTGAAAGCGAATGCCTCCCTTGTAGGGTCCGATGGCGTTGTTGTGCTGCACCCGATAACCCATGTTGGTCTGCACGTTGCCCTTATCGTCCACCCAGGTTACCCGAAAAGAATGAATCTTGTCCGGAATAATCAGCCGTTCTATCAGATTGGCCTTTTCAAACTCGGGATGCTCATTGTATACATCCTCAATAGATTCTACCACTTCCTCCACGGCCTGCAGATACTCCGGCTCGTTAGGAAAACGCCTTTTCAAAAGATCGATAACCTGTGTAGTGTTCATATTAAGCCTTTAAATAATCATATTGGAGCGCAAAGTTATGGAAATATTTCTAAAACTAAAATATTTGCACAAAAAATATTATTTTTGATACAATATGAGCTATTTTTTTAGACTTTTGTAAATAGGAATGAAAACTATTGCACCCGACATCAGGATGGTGATGATGGTAAAAGGGGTGATGTCGGCATACAACAGAATATACACGACAAGCACAATCCACAGGATGATAATGCTTGCAATCTGGGTTTGAGATAGTTTTCTTCTTGCCATAACAGGGTAGTTTATATGCGCAAAGGTAGCCAAAAAAGAGATTGCATCAACGGAGCGAGTATGCGTCCGATGCTTTACTTTCGGGCTATCACTTTTATTCATCTGTTCTCCGGGGCAGACAAGAACATTTTTAAATAAAAATCATCTTTTAAACAAAAACATGTATGTGTGGAATAGTTGGATACATCGGTAACAGACAAGCTTATCCCATTCTGATCAAAGGCCTTCACAGGCTCGAATATCGCGGTTACGACAGTGCCGGCATTGCGTTGATCGACCGGGAACATCTCAAGGTATATAAAGCAAAAGGAAAAGTAGCCGAACTGGAAGAGTTCGCGCAACAGAAAGACACCTCCGGGACCATCGGTATTGCCCATACACGATGGGCTACACATGGAGAACCCACTCAGAACAATGCACATCCCCATTATTCTCAATCGGAAGATATCGCGATTATTCACAACGGAATCATCGAGAACCATGCTATCCTGAAAGATGGGTTGATAAAGGAGGGGTACCGCTTCCAAAGCCAGACCGATACAGAGGTACTGGTGCAGCTGATCGAATATATGAAAATCACACAAGACGTGGATCTGCCCACGGCTGTACAATTGGCTCTCACGCAGGTAGTGGGTGCTTATGCCATTGCTGTACTCGAACGGAACAATCCCGACCTCATCGTCACGGCCAGAAAAGGAAGCCCCCTGGTGATTGGCATTGGCGAAGATGAATACTTTATCGGTTCCGATGCAACTCCCCTCATTGAATACACCAATCAGGTGATCTATGTAGGTGACGAAGAGATTGTCACCATCAAGCGAAACGAGCCCCTCAAAATAAAGACAATTGGCAATATCGAGAAGACTCCGGAGATACAAAAGCTCGAATTGACACTCAGTCAGCTTGAGAAAAGTGGGTATCCCCACTTTATGCTCAAGGAAATATTCGAGCAACCCGCCACGTTGAGTGATTGTATGCGGGGCAGGGTTAATGTGAAATCAGACAACATCACCCTGGCCGGTTTTATCGATAACAGGGACAAGTTTCTCAATGCCCGTCGCATCATCATCACTGCATGTGGCACCTCTTGGCATGCCGCACAGATAGGGATGTACTCCATTGAAGAATATGCCCGCATACCAGTAGAGGTGGAATACTCCTCGGAATTTCGTTATAGAAAGCCTGTCATTCACAAGGACGACATTGTCATTGCCATCTCCCAGTCGGGGGAGACGGCCGATACACTGGCCGCAGTGGAGCTTGCCAAACAACAGGGAGCTTTTATTTTTGGTATCTGTAACGTGGTGGGTTCATCCATTCCAAGGAACACCCATTCGGGATGCTACACCCACGTAGGCCCCGAAATCGGGGTGGCATCTACCAAGGCTTTTACGGCACAGGTTGCTGTCTTGACCATGCTGGGTATTCTCATCGCCAAAGAGAAGGGCACCATCACACACGATGAATATGTACATTTAATAAAAGAGCTGAGCCTGATTCCGGACAAGGTGGGGAAAGTGCTGCAAAAAAATGACCAGATTGCTGAACTGGCAAAAACCTTTACCTATGCCAGCAACTGCATCTACCTGGGCAGAGGCTATAATTTTCCGGTGGCGCTGGAAGGTGCCCTTAAGCTGAAAGAGATCTCCTACATTCACGCAGAGGGTTATCCCGCTGCAGAAATGAAGCACGGACCCATTGCGCTTATCAGCAACGAAATGCCGGTAATCGCCATTGCCACGCAGTCTGATACCTATGAAAAGGTTGCCAGCAACATACAAGAGATCAAAGCACGAAAAGGAAGGATTATTTCCATCGTGACCGAAGGGGATCAAGCCATAAGAAATCTATCCGCACACACCATTGAGGTGCCGGAGACCATTCCCTGCCTCACTCCCCTACTCTCGGTGATCCCGTTGCAATTGCTGGCATACCATATTGCGGTGGAGAAAGGATGTGATGTAGATCAACCCCGTAATCTGGCTAAATCTGTTACCGTGGAATAAACCACGATTGCAAAGATTCGATCAAAAAATTGTCACCAAGTGTCCCTATCTTTTTTTATTTATAGGGATATTGTGTAACTTTGGGTGTTTTTCCAAAGCCTTCAATGTTGTTAATGTTTCAATTACAACTATAATTTAACAATTCAACAATTCAACACCCGATGGATTCAATTTATTTGATCATTGTCATTGTTCTGCTCGGTTTGGCAGTATTAGAC
>CAZRRC010000149.1:0-3880 GCA_964602395.1 uncultured Proteiniphilum sp.
TAACGTATGTGTATACGCCATACTATTGCGTATACATTTCATATATACTTTGTTTTTGTTATTCTAATACGCTTATTATAAAGATAATATAAAAATAGTCTGTTTTTAATATAATTGCGCATACTTATATTTTTAAATTGCTTTCCATATGTTGTTTTTTATATATCAAGATTATCCAAAGGATTTTTTATCTGATCAAATCCTTTTGTTGTCATATGGGTGTAAATTTCAGTAGTTTTACTGCTGGCGTGACCCAGTAGCTCCTGAATATAGCGCAAATCGGTTCCAGACTCCAACAAATGTGTGGCAAACGAATGTCGCAACGAATGTACGGAAATATTTTTACTGATACCAACTTTCTTTAAAGCATTTTTTAATATATTTTGAACACTTCGAGTAGAATATTGTCCTCCACTTGCCCCCTCAAACAACCATTCCCCAGGTTTGTACTCTTTCACATATAATCGTAATGTCTCCAATGTTTTATTCCCAAGCAAGGTATATCTGTCTTTATTGCCTTTACCTTGTTCTACACGTATCTGCATTCTTTTGCTGTCTATGTCCTTCAATTTAAGATTGGTTAGCTCACTGATGCGCAAACCTGCCGAATAGATTGTCATGATGATTGCTTTGTGTTTCAGATTTTTAATTGATTTCAAAATGGCTGCCACCTCTTCACAGCTCAACACCTCAGGTAATATCTTTTCTTTCCGTGGACGATCGATCCGATAAACTTTGCGGGGTCCTCTCAATACTTTTTCATAATAAAACTTGATGGCATTGATACTTTGGTTCTGATAGGATGTGGATACATTGCGTTCGTTCACCAGGTATCGTAGAAAGTCAACAATCATCGATTCAGTAATTTTGCTGATCTCTACATCTTCATAATAATTGATGAACTCACCGAATAAATCAGTGTATACTTTGATCGTATTTTTACTGTATCGAAGTTCTTTTAGTTTGTCCACATAACCTTGTGGACAATTTCGATAGTGTTGATTCTCTTTCTTTGATTTGCGGGGTTGTATTTTCGGTTTATTTTCTTCGTGATAAGTGAACTGAAGTTCATGTTGACTGGCTATTCTTTTTATTTCTGCCAGGTACTTTTCAGAAAAGGGTACCTCCCAACACTTCCTGGCAGGATTCCAGGAACATGTTGGGATTTTTTTTAGTTTTTCTGAGATAGTCTGGTTATAACTGAAATATAGACACAATGTCCTATGCGACATATTGATAACCAACATATCTTTTTTTGAGTATTTAGGTGGCGCTATGGGTCTGATATCTTTCAACGCATAGAATTACATTCTGCAAGTTTAGTTAATTTATTCATAATCACCAGTAAATTTCAGTATTATTTCCTGCTGATTATGTTAAAAAATGAAAATGAACATTTTTCAGAAATAAACTGGAGGAAATGATGGTTCTGGCGAAGAACTATGATGAGAGAATATCCCATTATAATATGGAATTATTATAAAGAAGCGCAAAAAAATAACATTTTATGATATTATTTGCCGGTTTGGTTCGATTCTTTTATTTTTGCAGCTTCAATTGAAATATATGGCAACCGTTACGGAGAAAATAAAGATATTGTGTGCCGACAGAAACATGTCGGCCGAGGAGCTGGCAGCAGGGGCGGGTCTCACGGTGGAGCAGGTGCGGCGCATCTGCGAGAGCGACAGGATTCCTTCACTGGCTTCACTGATCAAGATTGCACGGGCCTTGGGCGTGCGACTGGGCACCTTCCTCGACGACAGTGAGGAGTCGGGCCCGGTACTGAACCGGAGAAACGAGACGCAGGGGCCGGTGACCTTCACCAGCCACCAGACGAGCAGCAACTCGCACATGGACTTTATTTCGCTGGCGGCAAGCAAGGCGGGACGAAACATGGAGCCTTTCCTCATTCAAATTCATGCGGGCAATGGCAAGGAGTGTTGCTCCACCCACGAAGGGGAGGAGTTTCTCTATGTGCTGGAAGGATCCATCAGGGTGCAGTATGGCAGCGAACAGTATATTCTGCAGCAGGGCGACAGCATCTACTACGACTCCATCGTGGATCACCTGGTCACGGCCAACGACGCGACAGGGGCGAAAATTCTGGCAGTGGTCTATTCCCCGGCGTAATCTGGAATCAATATTTCCATGAACAATACAATCCGAAAAACTGAGGTTATCAGCCTCTGCAAAAGAATGTCACAGGCATACTTTCCAACTATTTATTCTGATCTTTTTTATTGCAAATGATACACACATCTGAACCTGTCCTCTCCGACAGAACACTGGGCGACTGGCTGGAGTACTGGGCCCAAGAAACGCCGGACAAGGAGTATATTGTTTATTCGGACCGAGACCTTCGTTTCACCTGGCAAAAGTTCAACGAACGGGTGGATCATATGGCAAAGGGACTGATTGCCATTGGGGTGACACGGGGCACCCACGTGGGTATCTGGGCACAGAACGTGCCGGACTGGCTTACGTTCCTTTACGCGACAGCCAAGATTGGGGCGGTGGCGGTGACGGTGAACACGAGCTACCGCACGGAGGAGCTGCGCTACCTGATGCAAAACTCGGATATGCATACGCTTTGCATGACAGACGGGGTGCCGGGAAGCAACTACACCGACATTATCTATGAGCTGGTGCCGGAACTGAAAACGACTCAACGGGGGAAGATGAAATCGGAGCTTTTTCCGGAACTGAAGAACGTGGTCTACATTGGCCAGGAGAAGTACCGGGGGATGTACAACACGGCAGAGATCCTCCTGCTGGGAAAGAATGTGCCGGACAACGAGTTCAACAGGCTGCGGTCGCTCACCGGTTGTCACGATGTGGTGAACATGCAGTACACCTCCGGAACGACGGGCTTCCCGAAAGGGGTGATGCTCACCCATCACAATATTGCCAACAACGGCTACCTCACGGGGGTACACATGCAATTCACGTCGGAAGATAAATGCTGCACCTGTGTGCCGCTATTCCATTGCTTCGGCGTGGTGCTGGCGACCATGTGCTGCCTTACTTTCGGCTGTACGCAGGTGATGGTGGAGAAGTTCGATCCGCTGGTCACGCTGGCTTCGGTACACAAGGAGCGCTGCACCGTGTTGCACGGGGTGCCGACAATGTTTATCGCCCAACTGCATCATCCGATGTTCGAATTATTCGATATGCGATCACTGCGTACGGGCATCATGGCGGGTGCCCTTTGTCCGGAGGAGCTGATGAAGCAGGTGAACGAGAAGATGTTCATGGAGCTGACAAGCGTGTACGGAATGACAGAGACATCGCCGGGGATGACGCAGACGCGGGTGGATGATCCGTTCGATGTACGCTGCACCACGGTGGGGCGTGAGTATGAGTTCACCGAGGTGAAGGTACTGAACCCGGAGACAGGAGAAGAGTGTCCGGTGAATGTGCCGGGAGAGATATGCTGCCGGGGCTACAACGTGATGAAGGGCTACTACAAGAATCCGGAGGCGACGGCGCAGGTGATTGATGCCAATGGCTTCATGCACTCGGGCGACCTGGGCGTGAAGGATGAGAATGGCAATTATCGGATAACGGGGCGCATCAAGGATATGATCATCAGGGGAGGGGAGAACATCTCTCCGAAGGAGGTGGAGGATTATCTCTACCGCATGCCGGGCGTCCGCGATGTGCAGGTGGTGGCGGTGGCCTCGGAACGATATGGGGAAGATGTGGGCGCCTTCATTATTCAGAAGGAGGGCTTCAACCTCACCACGGAAGATGTGCGGGACTACTGCATGGGGCACATCGCCAAATACAAGATTCCCCGCTACGTTTTCTTCGTGGATGGCTTCCCGCTGACGGGCAGCGGCAAGATTCAAAAGTTCCGCCTTCGCGAGATGGCGCTGGA
>CAZRRC010000150.1:0-3866 GCA_964602395.1 uncultured Proteiniphilum sp.
TAAAACATACCACCACTGTTTCTCTTTTTTGGAGCTTCGTCGATAAATTCGGACAACAGATTGTAAATCTGGCGACCGGAATTATACTGATGCGGATCCTGGATCCGGCAGAATATGGATTAATTGGTGCTTTGACCATCTTCATTGCGTTCTCGGGCATTCTTATCGACAGTGGCTTCACCCGTGCTTTGCTGAACCGGAAGGGCATCTCCGCGGAAGAATACAGCACGGTATTCTTTTTCAACGTGGGACTGGCACTCTTTTTGTATCTGATCCTCTTTGCCGCAGCACCACTGTTGGCAGCCATGTTCCATGAACCGATGATCACGCCGGTATCCCGTGTACTTTTCCTTTCACTGCTGCTCAATGCTGCCGGCATCATCCAGCAGACACTACTCATCCGGCGAGCCGACTTCAGGGGGATGACCAAGGTAAATATCTCGGCGCTCTTTATTGCCGGCACGGTAGCTGTAGTAATGGCCGTTTCGGGCTATGGTGTATGGGCACTGGTGGTGCAAACGTTGGTGTATGCATTCTTCCGCTCCCTGTTTCTATGGATATACTCAAAATGGACTCCAGTAAGCGTCTTCAGCATCAAATTACTCCGATCATTTTCCGGACTCAGCAACCAGCTGTTGCTGACATCGCTTATCAGCGCTATTTTTAACAACCTCTACCCCGCCATCATCGCATTCTTTTATCCGAATGCCATGAAGCAGGTAGGTTACTATAGCCAGGCCAATAAATACCAGGAGATTCCCTTCTCCGTTCTTTCCAACACCTACCGCCAGGTTTCTATGTTGATTCTTCCGGAAATCAACGAACAGACCGAACGGCTCAGGCGAGTGGTCAGCAAGATGGTCAAGTCGCTTGCGTTCATCTCTTTCCCAGTAGGTTTCCTTATGATCCTGATTGCCGAACCGGGTTTTCAGTTCCTGTTCAAAGATAAATGGTTGCCTGCGGTGCCCTATTTTCAGGTGCTCTGCCTTGCCGGTATGGTCTCTCCGTTTGCATTCGTGCTGAACGAGTTGTTTATCGCACGCGAAAAGGCCAACTACTTCCTGGGTGTGGAAATAATCAGGCGGGTGATCCTGCTGTTGCTTATTGCCTTGTTGTTTCGTTATGGTATCATGGGACTCGCAGCCAGCTGGGTCATCTACACTTGGATAACCCTGGTTATCTCCCTCATTCTATCCAATAAACTCATCCGCTATTCACTGGCCGACTTTGTGAAAGATGCTTCTCCTTATGCGCTACTGGCACTGCTGGGTACGACAACCGGCTATTTTCTCACCCAGGGGATCAACCATAACCTGTTCTTCCTGCTGCTCAATACGGGGGGAGTATGTCTTCTCTATCTGCTGTTGTGCAGGTTGTTCAAACTGGAGATGACCCGCGAGATCGAGCAATGGATCACTGCAAAAAAAAAATCGCATGAAAAAAACAATAGGCATACTGCGTTATAAAGTCCGTTCGCGTTGGAACCAATATCTCCACAAAAAGAAACAACAACGGATAAAACGGATGATACTGCACCATTATGAGCAACATCCTCCTCAAGAAACCGAAATCAGGGAAGCGTTGAGTTATCTTTCTCAAAATCGGCTGACCACCTTTTTCGGAACCTTTCAGGAAAAAAAGAATCCCAATCAAATTGAGGTATTCACCGACAAAACAACCGGGTTACCCTATGTGTTGGAGGAAGGAAAAAAACTTTTTTTCAAACGTTCCCATAACAAGCGTACCGTACAGTTGCTCTACCATGCCCTGTGCATGGAACAGGACAGCGAAGCGCCCCACTGTTATACCGATCCTGATTTTCAATTAAAAGAAGGAGATATTTTGGCGGATGTGGGGTGTGCGGAAGGGTATTTCTCGCTGCTGCATATTGAGAAACTGAAGCATACCTATCTTTTTGAACAGGACAGAGAGTGGCAGGAAGCATTGGAGGCCACATTTGCCCCCTGGAAAGAGAAAATCACCATCATTCCCTGCTATGTATCTGACCGGGACGACAAGGAACAAGTGAGCCTCGACCATTACTTCCTGCCAGTAGAGGAGAAACCCGATTTTTACAAGATCGATGTGGAGGGAGCCGAGGCGTCGGTGTTGAAAGGGATGGATAACCTGCTTGAAGCGAAACCGGTGAAGATGGCCTTGTGCACCTACCATCATCAGGATGATTTTGAAATCTTCAGCCGTTATTTTGAAGAAAAGGGCTTTCGCCATCGGCCCAATCGGGGTGTGATGATTTATCAGAATGACCTCGACAGGATGACCCCGCCCTATTTTCGTACATGTTTAATCAAAGCCACCAATCAGTATGAATGAACCGCTTTCTGCACAGCCTACTGTGTGTGTCATCATCGTCTCCTATAATTTCATGCCCTGGATTCATAGGTGTTTGCCCTCTGTGCAGGCATCTCTTCTGCCAGCGGCCATCATGGTGATCGACAACGGTTCCCGTGATGAGACCTGCCTGACCATTAAGAAAGCTTACCCGGATGTGGAGTTGATTGAAAACCGGGATAACCTGGGATTCGGGAGAGCCAATAACATGGGTATGCAACTGGCATTGGAAAGAGAATTCGATTATCTTTTCCTGCTCAACCAGGATGCCTGGATCGAACCCGACACGCTGGAGAAACTGGTCGATGCGGCCCGGAAGGACAACATCTATGGCATTTTGTCGCCCGTACATCTGAATGGGAATGGCGACGCAACGGATTTCGGTTTTTCGGAATATACGGGAATAAAAAACCGGGAGGAGGCGATACAACTGGTCAATGAAATTACCCCCTACCCGTTTATCAACGCTGCCATGTGGCTGATACCCGCCTGCATAATCAGGGAAATAGGCGTTTTTGCACCCATCTTCGCCCATTACGGAGAAGATCGCAACTGGGTATTGCGGCTGCAAAAGAGAGGTTACAGACTGGGACTGGTCAAATCGGCATTTGGCTACCACGACCGGGAAGCACGTCCGGTGAGTCGTGAAAAATATTTCTATAGCGAATATGTTTACTTTTTAACGGAGGCAGTAAACCCATTCTACTCTCTTCCCAAAGCGATGGCCTACAGCATCCTGGCCGCCTTGAAGAAGGCAGGCCAAGCTTTGTTTGCGGGTAAGATCTCACATTGTCGTGCCTACCTCAACGTGGCATGCAGGCTGTGCGGGAAATGCAAATCTATTCTACATACCCGCCGCGAAACCAAGTTTAAGCAAAAATAAAATCAAGCTGTTTCCGGTCGAGATTGGCCCGCGCCACCTGAATGGAAACAGGTTGTCCCAGTCGGTATTCCCGTTTTCGACGTCGCCCCACCAGGCGGTAGTTTTTTTCGTCCAGCTCATAAAAGTCATCGTCCATCTCCCGGATGGGGATCATGCCTTCACATTTGTTTTCGTTGATCTCCACATAAACACCCCACTCGGTAACACCCGAGATCACACCATCATACACTTTACCGATCTTATCCGACATAAACTCAACCTGCTTGTATTTGATGGAGTCACGCTCGGCATTAGCTGCAACCTGCTCCATCTCAGAACAGTGCTTGCATTCACCCTCCAATGAACCTTGATCCACACTTTTACCTCCATCGAGATAACGCTCCAGCAGGCGGTGTACCAGCATATCGGGATACCGTCGGATGGGGGAAGTGAAATGAGTATAATATTCGAATGCCAACCCGTAATGTCCCACATTCTTCGTGGAATAAACTGCTTTCGACATGGTGCGGATGGCGATTGTCTCCACCAGGTTCTCCTCGGGGCGACCCTGTACTTTATCCAACAACGCATTGATGCTCTTGGCTACTTCAACCTTGGAGCCATCCTGCTTGATTTTGTGACCAAAACGAAGAAT
>CAZRRC010000151.1:0-3796 GCA_964602395.1 uncultured Proteiniphilum sp.
ACGGAGAAACATATCTGTCACGCATGAATGCCGCGATGTTTGCCGCAGAGATAGGCGGTGTGATGCAGGAAGTCATGGACGCTGCGTTTAACGATGCCGAAGGTTTTATTGAGCAACTTGCAGCAAAGGAGTAATGTAAGTAACGCAAATTTAAAATATGGGGACTGTATGCATCGCATGCAATCCCTGAATAAATAACTTTTCATTGTGTGAGAGGTGTAACCAATCAGGTTGCACCTTTTTATTTGCAATGACCCCACAACGTCGCAATTTCCTGATGATCTCCGGCTTTTCCGGATACCCATGCGATCCTTTTTGGGGCAATTGCTTTAATTTTCGTAATTTTGCATCCAAAATCAGAGCTTCAGCATGAAATTGAGACAAGATTACGAAATAATGGCACCGGCAGGTTCTTATGAATCATTGATGGCTGCCATACAGGGAGGTGCCGATTCCATCTACTTTGGAATCGAAGGGTTAAATATGCGCTCCAAGTCTTCCAACAACTTCACGATAGACGACCTGCACCATATTGCAAAAATATGCCGGGAGAACAACCTGAAAAGTTATCTCACCGTCAATACGATTATTTACAACAACGATATGGCATTGATGCGCCGGATTGTGGATGCGGCAAAGGAGGCAAACCTCTCTGCTATCATCGCAGCCGATGTGGCGGTGTTGATGTATGCCAGAAGTATTGGCGTGGAAGTTCACCTTTCCACACAACTGAATATCACCAATACCGAGTCGCTGCGCTTTTATGCCCAGTATGCCGATGTGGTGGTACTGGCGCGGGAACTGAATCTCGATCAGGTGGCGGCCATTCACCACGATATCGTGGAACAACAGATCAAAGGCCCTGGTGGCAAACTGATCCAGATTGAGATGTTCGCCCATGGTGCGCTTTGTATGGCCGTTTCCGGTAAATGTTATCTCAGCCTGCATGAGAAAAATCTCTCCGCCAACCGGGGTGAGTGCAATCAGATCTGCCGCAGGGGATATATCGTAAAAGATAAAACTAGCGACATCGAACTGGAGATCGATAACGAATATATCATGTCACCCAAAGACTTGAAGACCATCCATTTTATGAACAAGATGATGGATGCCGGCGTACGGGTGTTCAAGATTGAGGGGCGCGCACGAGGACCGGAATATGTGCGTATTGTGTCCACCTGTTACAGGGAAGCAATTGAATCGTATTGCAACAATACATTTGCCCAGGAGAAGATAGATGGATGGAACGAAAAACTAGCTACCGTATTCAACCGTGGTTTCTGGGACGGTTATTATCTGGGACAGCGATTGGGCGAGTGGACGCACCGTTACGGGTCGGGTGCTACGAAGAGGAAAGTATATGTGGGGAAAGCCATCAAGCACTTCGGCAACCTCGGTGTGACGGAGTTTCTGGTTGAGACACAATCAGTCCGACAGGGCGACGAACTGTTGATCACCGGTCCAACTACCGGTGCACTGTTTGTGACTGCCAATGACATTAGGGTGAATCTTCAAACTGTCACCGAGGCACTGAAAGGCGATCATTTCTCCAT
Source organism: uncultured Proteiniphilum sp. (assembly GCA_964602395.1). Lineage (GTDB taxonomy): Bacteria > Bacteroidota > Bacteroidia > Bacteroidales > Dysgonomonadaceae > Proteiniphilum. The sequence continues at coordinate 1,554 of CAZRRC010000151.1, forward strand.
TCAAATCAAAGAAAAGATCCGTCCCAACGATCAACTCTACAAAATGGTCGCTGCCGATCGCAAAGGCACTGCTCACGAAAGATAGTAGAAATTATCTTCGCCGAAGCGCATGTCGAACCGTCCATTGGAGAAGGTTGTCGGCTCATCGTCCACAGTTGCCTTGAAAGAGAATACGCCAGATAGGACTGTACCCTGAAGCTCTTTATCGATATATAAGTTTTGCGCTCGCTTAATTTTGAATTCACCTTCCATGATTTTTAAATCGCGCCGGGAGTTGCCAAATAACAGGGAAACAGCGCATTCCGTTTCAGACAGATCGAAGCTTTTTCCGTTCAGGGAGAGCAAATCTGTAAAACTGTCCGGTGTATAGTCGGGAAAAGAGAGCACCAGCGTATAGGGCATCTCTCCATCGATGCTGCCGGAGAGATGGATATGACATGAATCATCTTTTACCACTATTTTAGAAGGATCATGTTCACTCCCGGTTCTCCAGGGAGTCAATCCCCAATAGACGCCAAAACTGTTGTAGCCTTTTTCAGAGTAAATGGGAAGTCCTGGGTTTTCAGCATCTTCAATAAACACAGAGTCTGAAATGCGGTACTCAAAAGTGCGTGAACATCCTGCCGTGACGACAAGGATGAGTGTAAATATTACGAGATGGATATGCTTCATGATTGAATTTTTAATTTTTTCTACTTTGTTGAAAAAGATTCACAGGGAAAGAAACCGAGAGTTGTCCGCCACCGTAAGTTTCAGAGGTGAGCAGTGAGAAGTTATCTTTTGTGAGGAAGTGTGGCGAAAACAGGGCCTCGATAGATAAGCGGATCCCGTTATTGAGAATCAGGCGTAACCCGAGACCGCCGTATGTATTTAGGAAGAAATCAGACGGTGCATCCCCAGCTGCAGCAATTATCTCGTCACCGTACTTTTCCATCTCCTTCGACACAAAATCGAGTGAAGTTTTTCCATGTATTTTCACACCGGCCTGCATACCCGCTTTCACGTATGCCTGCCAATTACTGAGTCGTCCCCATAGCAGGATATCTGCCTCTAAGGGTACGCCTATGTACCCGAGTGATTCATTCATTCCGCGAACACGAAAAAGTTCTATCCCATGACTCGAAGGGAGGTACAAGTAAAGCGGAGAGTCCCAGGTTGGTGATATCTGCTGATTTATTCGTGTATACCGTAAGCCCGAGGCGAAGGTAAGCCGGTTGCCCCACACGGAAAGTTCCGATTTCAGTCCTGCATAATCCACCTCCCCTTCTCCATATACATGTTCACTACCGGTTCCATCCTCCTGAGATACGTAAGGCGTTTTGGCCAGACGGAATTCCCATCGGTCATCTATCTCGCCTGCCATCCTGTACGAACCATATTCGACCCCAATGCGGAGAGGGGGATTTTGCTGTGCTTCCGTGCATACGAAGGGAAAGATCAAAATCAACAATAATAGATATCTCATAACAAATTAAATTAGGGAACCCGATAAATCAACCTTGCAAATACAGGGATATGATGTGGTTTTATTGGTAAGATGGGATATGTGAAAAAAGTTGCAGAAGTGTGGCTTAAAAAATGCAAAAATAGCCGGTCTATTTTCCTGCTATTCCCAAAGAAAACTTCAAAAGTGAATATGCATATTTATAATTGTGTGTGATTGTGAAAAAAAACTATCTTTGCAGAATACATTCACAAAAACAGAATCGATATGCCTAAAAATTCTTTTTTCATGAAATCTGCCGCATTGTTACTGGCTGTGGCAGTATTATTTGCCAGTTGCTCAAGTAGCACATTAATTCAGTCTGATCCGAGTGGTGCCAAGGTGTACATGAATGGTGAGTACAAAGGAAGGACTCCCTATTCCCATTCCGACACAAGAATTGTGGGAAGCACAACCGAAATCCGGCTGGAAAAAGAGGGATACGAACCACTGTATACCACGCTTTCAAGAGATGAAAGTGCCGATGTGGGTGCCATTATCGGTGGAATTTTCTTTCTGTTCCCTTTCCTGTGGACGATGAAATACAACCCGGTTCATACCTATGAACTGAGACCTCTGCGCACGGCCTCCCTGACAAAAGCCGATCAACCGGCTGTGATGACCGATGCCAGTGGAAATGAATTCATTTCGGGTGTGTTGAAAGATTAAAAGAAGATTGATTATCCATTTAGTAAATCAAAGAGGCCGTCTCATCATAAAACATGAGACGGCCTTTCTTTGATACTTCGCTGGTATCCCT
>CAZRRC010000152.1:0-3556 GCA_964602395.1 uncultured Proteiniphilum sp.
ACGGAGGGATACCAGCGAAGTATCAGCGCAGGTAGGAACATGGTAGCAAGAAAGGTCGTCTCATGTTGTATGATGAGACGGCCTCAAGCTTACCATCGGCAAATAGGAGCAATAAAAAAGTGCCTGCATCGTATAAAAACCATGCAGACACCGTGTTCCTTGCGGTTGGTTATACCGTGGGATTGTTTTTTTGCTTCTCTGTATTGAAATCCTTCGGATTATCTACTTTTTCCTTCAGCAGCGCCAGATCGATCACTTCCTTCACATCGCTCACGTAATGAAACGTGAGTCCTTTCAGGTAGTCGCCTTTGATTTCCTCAATATCCTTACGGTTATCTTTGCAGAGAATGATGTCAGTGATTCCGGCTCGCTTGGCGGCAAGGATTTTTTCTCGGATACCTCCTACGGGAAGTACCTTGCCACGCAAGGTGATCTCACCGGTCATAGCCAGATGGGGGCGCACTTTGCGTTGCGTGTAGATGGAGGCCAGCGAGGTGATCATGGTGATGCCGGCAGAAGGGCCATCTTTGGGTATGGCTCCCTCGGGAACGTGGATGTGTGTATTCCAGTTTTCAAATATGTCGGGATCGATATCCAGTTCCTGTGCATGTGAATGGATATACTCCATGGCCAGCATGGCCGATTCTTTCATGACCTCCCCCAGGTTGCCCGTCAGGGTCAGCTTGGAGCCTTTTCCCTTGCTGAGCGAGCTTTCCACAAATAGGATTTCACCTCCTACGGCTGTCCATGCAAGGCCGGTGACTACGCCAGCATAATCGTTGCCCTGGTAGTGGTCTCTCGCATACTCTTCTGTGCCGAGGTATTCTTTTAGTTCGGTAATTTTAAGAGACTTGGAATAAGTCTCGTCGGATGCGATTCTGCGGGCCACGCGACGCATTACCTTGGCAATTTTTTTGTTCAGCTCGCGCACCCCCGACTCTCTTGTGTAATGCTCCACAATCTTCTGCAGTGTGGGTTTGGGGATCATAAATGCACCTTTTTCTATGCCGTGGTTTGCAAGTTCCCTGGGAACAAGGTGGCGATAAGCAATCTCAACTTTTTCTTCGGTGATGTAACCTCCCACATTAATCAGTTCCATGCGGTCGAGCAGGGGCTGGGGAATACTGCTCAGGTTGTTCGCAGTAGCAATAAAGAGTACCTTCGACAGGTCGTAGTCGATGGAGAGGTAATTGTCGTGAAACGCCCTGTTCTGTTCCGGATCGAGCACCTCCAACAATGCCGAAGAGGGGTCACCCCGGAAATCATTTCCAATCTTATCCACCTCATCCAGCACGAACACCGGGTTGGAGGTGCCGGCCTTTTGGATGTTCTGGATGATACGCCCCGGAATGGCACCGATATAAGTGCGCCGGTGCCCACGTATCTCGGCTTCATCGTGCAGCCCCCCGAGCGACACTCGCACATACTTGCGGTTCAGCGCCTCGGCAATTGATTTACCGAGTGAGGTTTTTCCCACCCCCGGAGGGCCATACAGGCAGAGAATGGGTGATTTCAAATCGCCCTTCAGCTTCAACACTGCCAGGTGCTCCATGATACGCTCTTTTACCTTTTCCATTCCAAAATGATCCCTGTCGAGTATCTTCTGGGCATTCTTCAGATTGAAATTGTCCTTTGAATATTCATTCCAGGGCAGTTCAAGGATGGTCTGTAAATAACCAAACTGCACAGAGTAGTCGGGCGACTGTGGATTGAGTCGCTCCAGCTTCAGTACCTCTTTCTCGAAGGTTGCTGCCACTTCGGCACTCCATTTTTTATCTTTGGCCTTCTTTCGGAACTCATCGATCTCAATCTGCTGCGTATTTCCTCCCAGCTCCTCCTGGATGGTTTTGATTTGCTGCTGCAGGAAATATTCCTTTTGCTGTTGATTCAGGTCCTCGCGTGTTTTCAACTGGATGTTCATCTTCAGCTCCAGTATCTGCGACTCACGGCTGAGAATCATCAGCAGGCGGTAGGCTTGCTCCTTCTCGTCGTTGATAGCCAGCAGTTCCTGTTTCTCCCTGCTATCGATGGGGAGGTTGGTGCCGCAGTAACTGATCAGCATATCGGAGAAGGAGTCGTTGCTGATGGTCTGTATCAGTTCTTTTGGCGGCTCACCCAGCAGATGCAACATATGCAGCATGGCATCGCGGATGGAGTCGAGGATGGCCTTGAACTCCTTGTCCTCTTTGGATGCCCTTTCGTAATCGCGCATTTTATAAGTAGCCTTGAAAAAAGGCTCACGCTGTACCATCTCAAGCCATTCAAAACGTTTCTTCGCTTGCACGATGATGCTGAAGTTGTTGTCGGCCAGCTCAATCACACGAATGACCTCGCCAAGAACCCCCATTTGGTAAAGATCATCTTTGCCTGGATCCTCCACACTTGTATCCTTCTGGCATACCAGTCCGATGTAGCGTTGTTTTTTACCGAGTGATTTGATCAGGGCCAATGATTTTTTCCGGCCTACGGAAATGGGGAGCGTGCTGCCCGGGAAGACTATGGTGTTTCGCAGAGGAAGGATGGGCAGCAGCTCTTTCAAGTGTGCTTCATCTATGTCTGTGTTGCCGTCAATAAAATCGCTGGCAATAAAAGAGATGATGTTCCCCTCGGTATCTTCGTCGCCCGTAGCATTTATTTTGAATGGATTCATATTCATCAATCTGTTCTTCTTAAAAACGGAAAATGGTTACTTTTGTTTTCCGGTGTTCATAAATATTCAAAATCCATGCCAAAAAGGCTGAAATCTTTTTTTCTGACAATGAGCAATCCTTTTTTTCGATTCAAACAGTTTTGTGTGCACCACGACCGGTGCGCCATGAAGGTGGGTACCGACGGTGTCCTGCTGGGGGCATGGGCCAATGCCGGTAACGGTGCAATGATCCTGGATGTGGGAACCGGTACAGGACTCATTGCTCTGATGATGGCCCAGCGCTATCCAGCCGCGACCATTCGGGCGATAGATATTGATCGGGATGCGGTGGACCAGGCACAGGAAAATGTGGGCGATTCTCCCTTTGCTGACAGAATGACCGTAGTGCAGGACGATTTTCGTCACTATGCATCTGTATGTGCAGAGAAGTTCGACCTGATCGTATCAAATCCTCCCTGGTTCAATCATGCGCACCTGCCTCCCGATGCGCAACGAAAAACGGCCAGGCATTCGGTTTCGCTCACTTTGACTGAACTGCTGCTCGCAGCAGCGAACTGTTTATCACCGGAGGGTGTGCTGGCGCTGATACTACCCTACGATCAACAAAAGGAACTGGAGATGCAGGCCCGTGAACATGGTTTTTTCTTGAAAAGAGAAACGGTCGTTTATCCTTTGCCTGCGTCCAACCCAAAAAGATTGCTGACAGAATGGACACGCTCTCAATCGGAGGATCCCACCCATAGCAAGCTGACCGTCGAACTCGCACGGCATCGGTATTCTGAAGAGTTTATTGAGCTGGTCAGGGAGTTTTATCTTTATCTCTGACAAGTGAATGGGGATATAAATTGTGGATACTTGTAATAAACTATATTATTGTATATTTGCAATGTGTTCTCCTATAAAATC
>CAZRRC010000153.1:0-1073 GCA_964602395.1 uncultured Proteiniphilum sp.
TTGTGGGTGGGCACCGACGAGGGGTTGTATATCCATGATATGCAGCGGGGTACCTTCACTCCTTTCCGGAAGACCACCGCCGAGGGCAGGAGTATCCGGGGCACGGTCAATTCCATCACTGCCCTTCACGATGAACTGTGGATATCCGAAGTAGACCGGGGCATCTACCGTTACCACCTCACCACCGGGAGTCTAAAATATTACCCCACTGGCAAATTTGCCTGGAGTGTGGCCACCGACCACCATGGGGGCTTCTGGACAGCGTCATTTCAAGGCGGCGTCTACCGCTACGATCCACAGACCGATAGCTTTCTCTTCACCGCCGTGAACGACCAGGGGATCATCGACGACGATTACGAGACCCGTTCGTTTTATGACGATGTCTCCAACAACTGCATGTGGATCGGCACCCTGAACAAAGGTCTCATCCGCTACGATTTCCTGACGAAGAAATGGAGTGAATACCAGCTCCCCCCAGGCGGACCCTCACTCTACGAAATCAAGTCGATCTGCCGCTTCTCCTACAACGAGCTGGCCCTGGGTACCGAGCGGGGCCTCTACACCTTCAACATCATCTCCCACAAGTTCACCCGGCAGGCAAGCATCCCCTCCATCTTTTCACTCGTATGCGACCGGGAGGGTGGCCTCTGGGCAGGAACCTACTACGATGGGGTGCATTACTTCCGTCCCGGCTACAAAGCCATTATCCAGCATCAGATACCCGAAGCACAGGGACGTGTGGTCTCCGCATTTGTCACCGACAGCGACGACAAGAACAAGATCTGGATCAGCGCCAGGGATGGTACCGGCGGACTTTGCCGCTACAACAAGGCCACCGAAACATACGAGGAGTTCAACCAACAGGTACCCTACCGGAACATCCGAGAAATGGCCACTTTCGACGGGGCCCTCTGGGTAGGATTTTATACGAATGGGCTCATGCGGATCGATAAAAACGGGAAGAGCCGCCTCTTCGTACCGGTGGAGGGCGACAGCACCTCCCTCTCTCACAACTCGGTATATGCCCTGCTGCAGTCGTCGCAGGGTGCCATTTACGTGGGTACCATCCTGGG
>CAZRRC010000153.1:1173-3555 GCA_964602395.1 uncultured Proteiniphilum sp.
GACAAACAAAACAGGTTGTTTATCGGCACGGAGGGAGCCGGCATGTGTCAGTACGACTACCAGAATCATACCTTCGGACCGGTTTCCGACGACATCTCCATCTCCACGGGCATCGTCTGCGCCATCACCTCCGATCACCAGGGAAACATCTGGATCAGCAAGAGCAACTCCATCCACAAGATCAACATCGACGAAGGCGTGGAACAAGTGCTCGAAGAGAGTGTTGGTATGAAGGCCAACTATTATTGCTACAACAGCGCCCATGTCGATGCCGACGGGCTGCTCTACTTCGGCTATGCGGGAGGTTACCTCACCATTAACACCAACCTGCTCAACACCCAGAAGGTACCCCCACGGCTGATGATAACCAGCGTGCGCAACCACGAGAACCTCACGGAATACGACCACCGCCTTCCCATCACCATTGGGCCGCGCAACCCCTCTATCTGCTTCAACTTCGTGGCGCTCAGCTATAAGCTGCCCGCCCACAACCGTTATGCCTATTATCTGGAGGGGCACGAAGAGCCCTGGTCGCATGTCGGAAACGACCGTTCGGCCTCTTACATCAACCTGCCTCCGGGAAAATACAAGTTTCACCTCAAAGCGGCCAACAGCGACGGCGTGTGGGCCAATGAATCCGAATGGATCACCCTGCCGCTCACCGTAAAAATGGTGTTGTGGCAACGCAGCTACATGATCGCGCTTTATGCTGTGCTGCTGGCCCTGCTCATCTTTCTCTCCTTCCATTTCTCCCGTAAGAAAGAAGAGAAGAAGATGGAAAGTAAGATGATCCACTACCAGATGGAGAAAGACAACGAGCTCTATGAGCGTCAGATACAGTTCTTCACCAACATCATCCATGAAATACGCACCCCGCTGAGCCTCATCAAGGCGCCACTGGAGAGCATCATGCAAACCATCACCACCAATTCCGAAACACACGAGAACCTGCACGTGATGGAGCGGAATGTAGAGCGGCTGCACTCCCTGGCCGATCAGCTGCTCGACTTCCGGAAGATCGAACAGGACACCCTTGTTTTCCACTTCAAGCCCCACGATATCACCCGCATCATACAGCAGGTAGCTTACCGCTACAAGGCCTCCTGCCAGCTGCGTTCCAAAACGTTCGAAGTGGTGTTGCCCGACAAGCCGCTCATCTGCGTGGTCGACTCTGAAGCCATCACCAAGATAATCAGCAACCTGCTGAGCAATGCCCTCAAGTATGCCGAGTCGAAGATCAAGGTGGAGCTCACCCACAACGAGCAGTACATCTTCATCAAGGTCTTCAACGACGGGAGCCACATCCCGGAGAAGTACCACGAAAAAATATTCCAACCCTTCTTCCAGGTCAACGACGACAAAGATATGCTCCGCAAGGAAGGCAGTGGCATTGGCCTCGCCCTGGTGAAGTCGCTGGTAGAGAAGCACAACAGCCGGATTACCCTCTTCAGTGAGCCCAACTACACCGAGTTCACTGTCACCATTCCCTATGTGGCATCCACGGGCGACCCCTCGTCGCTGCACGACGACTTGCTTGATGTCACCCTGTTCCCCCCCGACGGAGAAGAAGAAAACGCCGAGAATTACCAGGAGGAGAAACAGGAGTTTGTCCACACCCTGCTCATCGTGGAAGACAACCTGGAGATGCTCAACTTCCTGCAGAATAATTTCTCCCGTCTCTACAACGTGGTGACGGCTCGCCATGGCAACGAGGCCCTGGAACGCCTGGAGGAGAACACCATCATCGATGTGATCATCACCGACATTCTGATGCCCGAGATGGATGGCATTGAACTCTGCAAGGCTGTACGTTCCATGTCGATGTTCTGTCATATTCCCATCATCCTGCTCACGGCACAGACCGACATCCGCTCCAAGACCGAGGGACTCGATTACGGCGCCGACGTGTTCGTAGAGAAACCCTTCTCACTCGAGTTTCTGAAGGCGCAGGTAGCGAGCATCATCAAAAACCGCAACCAACTCAAGGAGATCTTCACCACCTCTCCCTTCATCCCCCCGCAAAGCATCGCAAACAACACCCGCGACATCGAGTTCCTCACCAGGATCAACAAGATCATCATGAGCAACCTCACCGAGCCGGGCAACCTCATCGAGACCCTGGCACACGACATGGCCGTGAGCCGCTCGAGCCTGCACAAGAAAATCCGCTCCATCTCGGGGATGACACCCAACGATTACATCCAGCTCATCCGGCTTAAGAAGGCCGCCGAGCTGTTGAGCGGCAACGAGTACCAGATCAATGAGATCGCCTACCTCGTCGGCTTCAACAGCCCCTCCTACTTTTCCAAATGTTTTTTCAATCAATTTGGCATGCTCCCGCGTGACTTTTCCACCCGAATCAAAGAAAATTAATGTGTTGAT
>CAZRRC010000154.1:0-3549 GCA_964602395.1 uncultured Proteiniphilum sp.
ATGATCACCTCCCTCCTGGCGCAGGGGTACGACCCGCTACAGGCGGCCAGGGTGGGGGTCTACCTGCATGGCCTGACGGCAGAGATCGCAGTGCAGCATATCCATCCCCGCGCATTCATCGCCAGCGACATCATCGATCACATTGGCAAGGCTTATCGGGAACTGGAAAAAAACAATTGATTCTTTTGTATTTTACAAATAAATTGTCTATTTTTGCACCTCATTTTGCCAATAGGCTGAATAAGTAGTCACAGAGAGTGGCTCGCCTCAGGCACATAACGACAAGTTATTTATCCTATGTACGTCATCGTAGATATGCAGGGTCAGCAGTTTAAAGTAGAACTGGACCAGAAATTATTTGTCCACAGAATCAACGCCGAACAGGGCGCAATAGTGGAATTCAACAAAGTAATGCTCGCCGACAAAGACGGAGTAGTCACCGTGGGTGCACCCGCTATTGAAGGAGCAAAAGTAGTTGTTGAAGTACTTTCCCACGTGAAAGGAGACAAAGTTCTTATCTTCAAGAAGAAAAGAAGAAAAGGTTACAGAAGACTGAACGGTCACAGACAACAGTTTTCTGAAGTGTTGGTAAAAGAAATCGTGGCTTAATCAGTTAAAATCAGAAGAAAATGGCACATAAAAAAGGAGTAGGTAGTTCGAAAAACGGCCGTGAATCGGAAAGTAAACGATTGGGCGTGAAAATATTCGGCGGTGAGGCTACAAAAGCCGGTAACATTCTCGTGCGTCAGCGCGGAACGGTACACCACCCCGGAGAAAATGTAGGTATCGGTAAAGACCATACCCTGTTTGCACTGGTGGACGGTGTAGTGGTGTTCCGCAAGAAAAGGGACAACCGCTCTTATGTATCCGTACAGCCCCTGGAGCAGGCAGAAGCGTAAAGAAAACTGTCTTTGTTCCGTTAAAAGGAACCAATCCATAAAATATTATTAGTGAAGAACAACCTGCTTGTAATGAGTGGGTTGTTTTTTTTCATATGCAACTGTCACTGTCTCAAAAGGAGTTTATTCGGACCCACGGGGAGCGGGATGTGCGGGAACTGGCACTTCGCTTTTCGCGGGATGACATGGCTTTGCTGCTGTCGCAGATTGCAGGGCGACAGATGGCGCGGTTGAAGATCCCTTCGTGGTATGAGCTGGAGGAGATCTTCTATCCGGCGCATCTCTCGCTGGAACAGGCTTCGTCGGAGCTGACGGCTCGCTACAAGGCTTCGCTGGTTTCGGCAGTCATCGGGACTTCTGCCAAAGAGAGAAGCGGTCGGTTTGCGGACTTGACCGGCGGCATGGGAATCGATTTTGCCTTTCTGGCGCCTTCCTTCGGGGAAGCGGACTATGTGGAGCAGAACGAGGAGCTGTGCGGCATTGCGGAGCACAATTTAGGGGTGCTGCAGTTGCACCATGCGAGGGTTCATTGCGCCAGTGCGAGGCAGTTCCTGCAGGAAGCGGCCCCGTACGATTTTATTTATCTTGATCCTGCGAGAAGGGATGAGGCTGGCAGGAAGGTGTTCCGGATTGAGGATTGCACGCCGGACCTGACGGAGATGCGCGCGTTGTTGCTGGAGAAGGCGTTGCACGTGATGGTCAAGTATTCTCCCATGCTCGACATTGCGCTTGCCGTGAAGACGCTGGGCCATGTCAGCGAGGTGCAGGTGGTGTCGGTGGACAATGAGTGCAAGGAGTTGCTTTTCCTGCTCTCGAAAACAGCGGGAGAGGCGCCGCAGTATGTGGCCGTGAATCTGAAACGGTCGGGTGAACAAGAGCGCTTTTCATATACCATGGATCAGGAGAAGCAAGCAGCGGTCTCCTTTGCGGATGCTCCGGGGCGTTATCTCTACGAACCCAACGCGTCGATCCTGAAAGCGGGGGCATTCAAATGGGTGGCCCAATCCTATAATCTTCAAAAACTGCACACAAACAGTCACTTGTATACTTCGGATGAACGGGTAGTTGATTTCCCGGGACGGGTATTTGAAGTGGTTTCCTTCTTCGTACCGAACAAGCAAAACAGCAAAGCCTTCACCCGGAAAACGAAAAAAGCGAACATCGCTGTTCGCAATTTTCCGATGACGGTCGCCGAGATCCGTCGCAAGACCGGATTGGCTGAGGGGGGCGATCTCTACCTTTTCGCCACCACACTCTCAGATGAACGAAAAGTGTGGATTGTCTGCCGAAAAGTCTAATTTACTTATGCCTCTCAGCCAATATGGCTTCGATGTCTTCCAGCTTCAGATTTTTTGTCTTTAACAGGATCAGGAAATGATACAGCAGGTCGGCTGCCTCATTCTTGAACAGGTCGATGTTGTCGTCCTTCGCCTCAATTACAAGCTCCACGGCTTCTTCTCCGACCTTCTGAGCTACTTTGTTTACCCCGCGACCGAATAGCTTGGCGGTATAAGATCCTTCGGGATTTTCGCTGATACGCTGCTCTATGACCCTCTCAAGCTCGTAGAGGAATCCCTTGGCGGTTTCTTCCCCGAAGCAGGAGGTACTGCCGGTGTGACAGGTGGGGCCCTTTGGCATGGCCTTGATTAGCAGGGTGTCGTTGTCGCAGTCGACTTGTATCTCTTCTACCGTGAGAAAATTGCCCGATGTCTCGCCCTTGGTCCAGAGCCGTTGCTTACTCCGACTGAAGAAGGTTACTTTGCCTTCTGCCTGGGTCTTCTCCAGTGCCTCCTGGTTCATGTAACCCAGCATGAGTACCTGCAGTGTGCGGGCGTGCTGGATGACGACCGGCACCAGTCCTTCGTTTTTTGTAAAATCGATGTTCACTTTGTTTGTTTTTGGTTGATGATGTATGTCTTTACCTCGTGGTCTATCGCACGGGGATGTCTTGTGCTTTTAAAAATTGTTTGAGCTCCGGTATTGCGATCTCTCCAAAATGGAAGACGGTGGCTCCGAGGGCCGCACTGGCTTTGGTCTGCTGGAACACATCGGCAAAGTGCTGCATGCTGCCTGCACCACCGGAGGCAATGACCGGAATATTGACGGCTTCGCTCACACTCTGTGTGATGTCAATGGCAAAGCCATTTTTGGTGCCGTCGTTGTTCATGGAGGTGAGCAGGATCTCCCCGGCGCCTCTTCGTTCGCCCTCCAGGGCCCAGTCGACTGTGCGGAGTGGGGTAGCTGTGCGTCCGCCATGGACGTAGACCATCCACTCACCGTTCTCTTCGAGCTTGGTGTCGATGGCCAGCACCACGCACTGACTGCCAAACTGCCCGGCTATCTCGGTGATCAGCTTGGGGTTTTCTACGGCGGAAGTGTTCAGGCTCACCTTATCGGCACCTGCCTTGATGATGGCCTGCGCATCTTCGAGGGTGCGGATGCCGCCACCCACCGTAAAGGGGATGTTGATGGCTTCTGCTACCTTTTTTACGAGCTCTGTGAGCGTTTTCCTGTTCTCTACCGTGGCGGTGATATCCAGGAACACCAGTTCGTCGGCACCCTCCAGTACATAGCGTCTGGCAAGCTCTACCGCGTCGCCCGCATCACGGAGTCCGACGAAGTTCACGCCTTTCACGGTGCGTCCGTCTTT
>CAZRRC010000155.1:0-3531 GCA_964602395.1 uncultured Proteiniphilum sp.
AACGAAGACGACATTTGGAAGGAGATCATTAATGTATCTCATATACCCGGACTCACCTCGGCGCCGAAACTGCAACCCATTGAAGCCCGCACGGTGATGCTCTCAACCGGCATGCGCGCACCAATGGGCGTGAAAGTAACGGGACCCGATCTGGAGTCGATTGAGCAGGGAGGAAAGGCGCTGGAAGAAGCCTTGAAAGATGTACCGTTTGTTCTCCCCTCTACCGTGTTTTACGACCGGGCCGTGGGAGCACCCTATATAGAGATCGACCTGAACCGGCAGCATATGGCACGCTATGGTATCACGGTATCCGACCTACAGGAGGTAATCAATGCAGCCGTCGGCGGGATGCCCCTGACCACCACCGTGGAAGGGCGTGAGCGCTTTCCGGTAAGACTGCGTTATCCACGTGAGCTTCGAGAAAATCCCGACGAGTTGGCTCGTCTTATCGTGCCAACCGCAACTGGTGCACAGATACCTCTGGGTGAACTGGCTGACATCACCTACACCCGGGGTGCGCAGATGATCCAGAGTGAGAACACTTTCCTGATAGGATACGTGATCTTCGACAAGGCCGAAGGCAAAGCAGAGGTGGATGTGGTGAAGGAAGCCCAGAAGGTACTTCGGGAGAAAACAAGAAACGGTGAACTGCAATTGCCGAAAGGAGTTTCCTACAAATTCGCAGGGAATTACGAGCAACAGGCACGTGCCGCAAAACGGCTCTCCATTCTGATTCCTGTCTGTCTTATCCTGATCATCCTCATCCTTCATTTTCAGTTTAAATCGTTCACCGCAGCGTTCATCCATTTCTCCGGCGTGTTTGTAGCATTCGCGGGAGGTTTCATCCTGTTGTGGCTCTACGGACAACCCTGGTTTTTGGATATCAGCCTTGGCGATGTGAATCTGCGAGATGTCTTCCAGATACATCCCATTAATCTGAGCATCGCAGTATGGGTCGGCTTTATAGCCTTGTTTGGCGTTTCCACCAACGATGGCGTGTTGATGGGATCTTTCATACATGATACATTTCTGGAGCGCAACCCACAGACAAAGGAAGAGATCAGAGAAGCAGTGGTGTATGCTGGTTTACGCCGTGTGCGACCAGCTGCCATGACCACCTCTGTCACGCTCATCGCCCTCTTGCCGATCCTTACTTCCACCGGGAGAGGGTCCGACATCATGGTGCCCATGTCTATTCCCACCTTCGGCGGGATGCTTATTCAGACGATGACAATCTTCATTGTCCCTGTATTACAATGTATGTGGAGGGAATGGGCCATCAGAAAATATGGACGCATCAAAGAATAAAATATAAAGTTATCAAACGAGCATATTAAAATAATCGTATGAAAATCAATATAAAAAACTCATTGATCGTATTCTTTGTAACGGGTTTGAGCATATTATCCCTCTCCGCCCAGGAGACCGATTCGCTCAACCGTTATCTTGAAACAGCGGCAAAGAATAACCCGGGACTGAATGCTGATTTTTTGACTTACAAAGCTTCACTAGAAAAGGTACCGCAGGCAGGAGCATGGCCCGACCCACAACTAGACATCGGTTTTTTTCTTAAACCGATGGACATTGTAGGAGGTCAGCAGATAGCTGATTTCACCCTCATGCAAATGTTCCCCTGGTTTGGTACAAAAAAGGCGGCACAGACTGAAGCCATCCACATGGCCAAAATGTCGTATGAGAAATTCAGGGAGACAAGAGATAACCTCTACCTGGAAGTATATACCCAGTGGTATATTCTTTCAACACTGGTGGAACAGCTCAACAACAACCGGGAAAATCTGCAACTGTTGAAACAACTCGAGGAACTGACCATTCGCAAAGTTTCATCACCATTCAGTGGTTCTTCTTCGGGTTATAGTCTGCCTGCCCCTACACCGGCAACAAAGAGAACCGTTTCCTCCCAGGCTGGTGGAAACATGGCGGGTATGGGTTTCATGGGAGGTGCAGCCTCTTCTTCGGGAACCTCATCCACATCTGACATGGGCAACATGGGCGGTTCAGGTGATATGTCTTCCGGAATGAGTAGCACGGTTCCCGGTATGTCGAACGTACTCCTGATACAACTGGAAATGGTTGAAATTGAAAACAACATCGAAAGTATTCTTTCAGAGATTACAGCCGAAAAAGCCAAATTCAATGCATTGCTAAACCGTCCAAGCGATCTGGAAGTAATCCTGCCCGACTCCATCACAAAAGTATCCTTCCTTTTCGATGAAGGAGTATCAATGAGTGAGATTGAGAGCCAAAATCCGATGCTGGGCATGCTCGAACAGGAAGAACTGGCTTACCGCGCAAAGAGAGAGATGGACAAGAAAATGAGTTTTCCCATGTTCGGGATAGGGCTCCAATACATGCTAATCGGCAAAAACAAGGCAGCCCCGATGGATGCAGGAATGCAGCCCGAAATGAGCGGCATGGACATGGTTATGCCCATGTTTTCCATGACCCTTCCCATATACCGGAATAAGTACAAGGCGCAACAGCGCGAGAGTAACTTTTTGCAGCAATCGGCCCGGGAAAAGTTCAACAACACGCTGAATATACTTCAATCCGATCTGTTCAAGCTGAAACAGCAGCTCGAAAATGCGGAGCGGAAGGTTGCACTCTACCAAAAGCAGGAACAACTGGCACGCGTAGCCTATCAGCTGGTTGTGCAGGAGTATGTATCGGCTAAAAGCGATCTAACCAATGTGATTCAGGTGCAGCGACAGCTGCTCGATTATCAATTGCGGCAAGCTGAAGCTCTCGCTGAATATAACACAAAGGTGGCTTCTATCCGAAAATTGCGTTCTTTCAACAGTTCAAACAATTAACACACGATCATTATTATGGACAAAAATAAAATTAAAGAAATTGGCAAACATCCTTATTTCAAATATGGATTGATTCTGCTGGCCGGCTTGTTTCTGGGTTGGCTAATTTTCTCCGGCAGTAACCGGAAACAATCGTCACAGCAAACATCTACTGTGGAAGAAGTACATGATCATGGCGCTGAACCAACCGTATGGACCTGCTCCATGCACCCCCAGATCAAGATGGAAGAACCCGGCGACTGCCCCCTTTGCGGGATGGATCTGATACCGCTGCATAACAGCGGATCGGGTGACGCATCCGTCGATCCCGATGCCATTCAGCTATCGGTTGAAGCGGCTGCTCTCGCCAACGTACAAACGACCGTCGTGAGCAGACAGAATCCGGTGAAGGAGGTACAACTTTACGGCACCATTCAGGTGGACGAACGTCTCTCACAATCGCAGACCTCTCACGTGAGCGGACGCATCGAAAAATTGTTTGTCACCTTTACCGGCGAAAGTGTACGTCGTGGGCAACCCATCGCCACCATCTACTCTCCAGACTTGCTCAATGCGCAGCAGGAACTCATTGAAGCTTTGAAAATGAAAGAGTTGCAGCCAGCTCTTTTGCAAGCAGTAAGAGAGAAGCTGCGGTTATGGAAGCTTACCGATGAACAGATCACACGCATTGAACAATCGGGAGAAGTTTCGCCACAGATCG
>CAZRRC010000156.1:0-1070 GCA_964602395.1 uncultured Proteiniphilum sp.
TTATTTACTTTTATGGTTAAAAACTTATTTCCAGCCCACAGGCGTATGAGCGCATCACCGGATAATCCTGGCTAAGCAATTCGGGGTCAAACTGTTTCGGCACGTTTGAGAGCTCACCCAAATTTTGTCCCGACAAATAGAACCTAAGTCCATTCACCGGCAATCTGTTCAACGCTTTCGCCGGGATCGTATACCCAAGCGTCACACTTTTCAGTCTGATGTAACTTGCATCAATCAGCAAGCGGGATTGGTACTGAATATTATAGGAAGCGCCCCCTTTATATTGCGGATAAAGCGCGTCGCGATTCGCTTCCGTCCAGGAATCTGCTAAAAAATCCCTTGTAGGAACTCCCCGCTCATCAACAAACTGTCCCCAAAATACCCAGTCCGATGTTGAAATGTAGTGATCACGCTTTCCGATTCCCTGCACAATGAAACTCAGCTCAAAGTTCTTCCACGAGAATGCGCCGTTAAGCCCAAACTGATATCTGGCCGAACCGTTTCCGATTATCTTTTTATCCCCGGGATCATCAACCGTTCCCTTGCCATTGTCGATCTTTTCATCATCATTCAGATCCTTATAATGGGTATCTCCGGGTTCCCAAACACCCCCGTACAGGAACGACTGATTGCCTGCTGCATCAATCTCTTCCTGATTCTGAAAGATACCTTCGGTTTCGTACCCCCAGATCTCTCCCATTCTCCTGCCTACGTATAACGTGCTGATCAATTTGTTCGGATTGCTGTCAAATCGGGTGATTTCGGAGTAAGAATCTGCAACAAAGGCTGAAATATTATATTTCAAGCCGTAGGAGGTCGTATTATGCCAACCGACGGACAATTCCCAGCCCCGGGTTTTCATTTCGCCTGCATTCTTATTCGGCATCGATGCACCCAATACCGACGGCGCTTTACCTGCACTGGTGAGCATATCCCACACGTGTCTGTTGTACCAGTCAAACGTGACGTTCAGCCGATTAAAGAGTGTGGCATCCAGACCATAATCCATCGTGGTTGTTGTTTGCCAGGTCAGGTCCGCGCTGGTCAAGGATGGCGGTTCAACCCCCATC
>CAZRRC010000156.1:1080-3413 GCA_964602395.1 uncultured Proteiniphilum sp.
TATCAATGATGTAGTTTATTCTGGGATTTATTCCATAGTTGTTGATATAGGCATAGGTACTGACATCTTGATTCCCCAGGCTCCCGTATGATGCCCTGAACTTCAGGTCTGTAAGGGTTGGTGAAGACCATTTCATAAAAGATTCATCAGACACCCTCCAGCCCAGTGAGAAGGAAGGAAAAAATGCGAACCGGCTGTCTTTGGCGAATCTGGATGTTCCGTCATACCTGCCATTAAATTCTAACAGGTATTTTCCCATATAATCATAGTTCATCCTGAAAAAGGCGCCTCTCACGGCCCACTCGTACATGTTGTCGCCGGCTAACTTCTGACCGGTTGTTGCTTCAATAAAAGGAACGGAGTTCGTAATCAACTCCTGGCCTTCTGCCCAAAAGCCTTTCGAAACGTATAGTTCTTCGTTGAATCCTGCAAGTGCATGAAAATTATGTTTTTCCAAAAATGTTTTTTGGTAGTCAAAGAAAAAGTTCAGTACGCGATAATTGTCATTCGACTGCGTTTTATACGAAAACGTGGGGTATGTTCCCTTGTTGGTGAATGACCAGTCTTCAAAAACCCTGTTGTATTCAAGCATGTTTGAATTCCTGTAATAATACTTGTTCTGATATGCAAACTCGCCGTTGAAAGATAAACCCTTCACGATATTCGCTTTTAAGGAGCCTGCCAACCGGACATGCTGATTTTCATCTTTTCGCTGATCCTTCTCAAATTCCATGATCCCCAGCACCAGGTCCGTCGGCACATTTCTGAACCCTTCCGGGGCATAATCAGGCGTGTAAAGGGGAACGATAGCCTGCCTGAAGTTCGAGAACTCCTGCCATATATTGATACCTCCCATGCTCGGTTCTTTGTACGTTCTTTTATTGAAATTCGCATTCAGTTTTACCTCAAGCCAGTCCGAGATATCCGTGGTCAGGTTCACCAAAGCATTATAACGCTTCGAGTTATCGGTTCCATAAGCATAGATGCCATCCTGATCCTGGTATCCAAAAGAGGTGTAATAGCCTATTTTCTTATCTCCTCCCGAAACCGTGACATTGTGCTTTTGCATGGGGGCCCAGTCCCTTACTCCCTCGTCGTACGGATTGGTATTTCCGGCCCATCTGATGACATTACCGTCCATCAGGTAAACAGGCGCTGTTTCAGGATTCTCCACATAATTTTTAATCGTGGTCAGATACTCGTCATTGAACTTGGGGGCAGCATGCCTGGCCTCATTCGCTGCATTATATGCCAACGCCATCTCATAAGTGTTTAACCGATCGGGAAAATTGGTTGGTTTGCGAAACTCAAACATGTTACTATAGGTGATTTTTGCGGTCTTGTTCTTCAACCCCTGCTTGCTAACCACAAGCACAACTCCGTTTGCCGCCCTTGCGCCATAGATGGCCGCTGAAGCCGCATCCTTAAGCACAGTGATACTTTCAATATCCTCCGGATTGATCATGTTAATATCACCTTCTATCCCGTCGATCAAGATATAGGGTGAGCCCGAAACGAACGAAGAGCCTGAGATTGAAGTTGCCCCGCGTATATTAAACGAGGGATCGGTATTTGGTTTTCCGTTCGAGATCGAAACATTCAGGTTCGGAATCAAACCCTGCAAAGCTTGCCCGACATTCGCGACAGCTCTTTTTTCGATCACATCTGAATTCACATGCCCGACAGCCCCGGTCAAATTCACCTTCTTTTGCGTTCCATACCCAACTACCACCACTTCTTCTAACAACCCTACATCTTCTGTTAAAGTTATGTTGATCGTAGTTTTGCCTTCAGTTAATATATTTTGGGTTTGCATACCTACATAACTGATTTCGAGTACCGCATCTTCTGGTAAATTGGGAATTATATAATTCCCATCAATATCGGTTACCGTACCCCTTGTAGCATCTCCTTTTAAAACAATCGTCGCTCCAATAATAGGCTCTCCCTTTGTATCAGTTACTACTCCTTTCACGGTTTTCCCTTGCTGTTGAGCAGTTTGTGTCAATCCGGTAAGAATAGAAGCGGTCTCTTGGGCTTTTCTGGAAAGTACAATGTAATTATTTTCAAATTCATAACCGATATCTGTGCCGTTGAATGTTTGGTGCAGGTATTCGGAAACTTTATCCGATTTCTTTTTTAGAGTAACTTCGCGTGAAGTGTTTACTTCACGGTTGCTGTAAACGACCAGGTAGTCTGTTTGTTTTTCAATCTCACTGATCAGCATACGAACATTTACGGTGTTTGATTCCAGATTAATCACTGCATCCTGTGCTTTTGTATTTGTTGCCATCATTTGGAATACGAAGACAAACAATAGAAAAAAGCAGATT
>CAZRRC010000157.1:0-3396 GCA_964602395.1 uncultured Proteiniphilum sp.
TTCGTAGTGAACTCCTCGGATAATTCTTCATATGTGTTTGCTATACTATCGTTAGGAATTACAGTCAAATTCCAAAAAATTACGATAGGAGTGAGCATTATGAACGATAGCAACAGTAGCTATTGGAACAAACTAAAATCGGATTTCATGGAATACGTTAAGCGTGAAATCCTGAAACCACAGGGAGAATACAAACGCTATACCAGATCTGTGGATTTACTCATAGAGTACGCTGAGGCAAATGGCTATAACGAGTATTCACCGGAAGTTGGCATGGCATTTTATGAATCAGAAAAGGCTCATGGCTATAAAGGGTATTCAACGCTTGGGTATCGTCGAGCTGCAATCCGGCATCTTAACGAATTCCTCTATGGTAATAGTTTCTGGCAACGTAAACCTCGTAACGTCTTTCGTTACCAAACGAGCAAGGTTCCGTTGCAATGCCCCAAACAGTTTTCTGAGGTTCTCGAGCGGTTCCTGCAGACAATACACAAAGAAGGACTGAAGGACATTACCGTCAATCAATACCGTGTTGCTTGTACCAAGATGTTGCTGGATTTTGAAGAACAAGGCGTCGCCGGTTGGGAGGACATCGATGCCAAAAATCTGACGTCGGCTTATATGCGTTCCACAAACAAGTACCATTTCGTTTCGTATTCGAGACGATTGTTTCAGTATTTGCTTGATGCTGGTGTTGTAACAACAAACTACACCGGCATCTTGCCGTCAATGTCAAAGCACAAAGCAATACCTTCGGTTTACAGCGAATCGGAAATCAACCAGCTGCTGGAAAGCGTAGAAACTTTTACGCCGCAAGGCAAGCGTGATTACGCAATTCTTTTAATTGCGGTCCGATTGGGGTTAAGACAGTCAGACATACGGCTTTTGCGCTTTGAAAATGTTGACTTTGAAAATGCCAGCGTAAGCCTTATCCAGTTTAAAACCTTGGTTCCTTTGGAATTATCCCTGCCTGATGAAGTTGCAAAGGCTCTACACGATTATATCGATAACGGTCGTGAAGAGTCTGATGAGCCGTATATTTTTCTCAACGGATACGGGGGAGCATTGACACAACATGCCGTTTCGCACATAACCTCAAGGCATTTCAAAAAAGCAAAAATTAATGTCGGTGACCGTCGCCACAGCACTCATGCGCTTAGAATGACTTTTGCAAGTCAGTTGATTGCGGAAAATGTGCCCTACGAAGTGGTAAGAGTCCTTCTTGGTCACGTCAACCGGGATTCTACCCGCCACTATGTAGAGTTTTCAATTGAGGGGCTGAGATCCTGTGCGCTTGAAGTTCCTGCACCCAGTGGTTTGTTTGCACAATATATGGCGGAGGAGGCATGAAAAATGGCAGTCATTTTTAAGAGCATCCTTTCTCAGGAAATGAATGATTATCTGGAGTTGCTTTGTTCCGCCAAGAGAGACACAGAAAGCTATGTATCCACTTTTAGAAGCCTCGATGAGTATTTGGTCAAAGCAAAAATTACCAAAAAAGCACTCCCTGAAAAGCTTCTGATGGATTGGCTCAGTACTCTTTCAATAGCGGAAACAACCAGAAATTACGAAATCGGCAGAATACGAAAATTTGCTCGTTATCTGACAGCTCTGGGCATCCCAGCGTGTGAACCTGATTTTTTCCGTGCTTCATCTACATACAAAGCTTACACATTTACCGATAAGGAATTCAGCAGAATCATTGCCGTGGCAGATAATTGTAAAGTAAGCTATACAAAGGCCGAAAGTGCCTTCGTTTTTCCGGTTCTGTTGCGTGTGCTCTACGGCTGTGGTCTGAGAGTAGGTGAAGCCCTTGCGCTTCAATGGAAAGACGTTGACCTTGACAACGGAGTCATTACAATTAAGCAAGCGAAAAACAACAAGCAGCGACGTGTACCGGTTAGCGATTCGATGAAAAATCTTCTTGCCCAGTACCGCAAACGGAGGTTTACCGATTGTGATGACGCTGTGTATTTGTTTGTCAATAGCGAGAAAACCGGGAAACCCTATGATGTACAAACATTCGGATATTGGTTTTCTAAAGTCCTTGAAAAAGCAGGTGTTGATAACCAGCGCAAAGAGCCTTTTGAGCGTTGTATTTCAACGCATACCCTGCGGCATTATTTCACCTTTAAATCATTCCAGAAAGCCGTATCCGAAGGACGTACTCTTGAAGAAACAGCTCCTTATCTGTCTGCCTATCTGGGGCACGAAACATTTTTCGGAACGGAGAAATATTTAACCACAGACTATACAATGTATACCGATTCGCAGGAGAAGGTATCCAATGCAATCCAGTCCGTATTTCCGGAGGTGTCTTTTGAATGAGCAGAAAAACAAACGAAGTCACCTCGTTGTTGGAAGAGTTTTTTACCGATTACCTTCCACATGTAAGGGGATTAAGCGAAAATTCCATTACTTCATACCAATATGCCTTTCGGCTTCTCTTTCATTATTTATGGAACGTGAAAGGATTGCCGCCCGAGAAGGTAACTTTTGAATCGTTATCCGGCGATACCATTGAAGATTTTCTGCTACACCTCGAGGAAGACCGTGGATGTTCTGTAAAAACGAGGAACCTGAGACGTGCTTCGATTGTTACGTTTGCCAAGTTTGCTGCGAAAAGGTCGTTTACGGCATCCATGTCTTTTCACTCCGGCATTTCACGGGTTCCCAAAAAGAAGGAACCCAAAAAGCTTGGCTTCAAGCACTTTTCAAAGGAAGAAATCACGATTCTTCTAAATTCGCCGGATATATCCAGGTTGATTGGGCAGCGCGATTTAACCCTTATGAGCTTGCTGTATGCTTCAGGTGCGCGTGCACAGGAGCTTTGCGATATCACCCTGGCAGACATTACATTGGGGACTCCTACGAAAATCCGATTGACGGGTAAAGGAAGCAAAACCCGTGTTGTAACCATTCCTGACAGCTGCACTGCCATACTGAAAGAATACCTGAAGAGCAGAAATCTCGACCTTGCCTCAAGGGAAACAAAGGGGCGGCACTTATTCTCCAGCCAGACCCACGAACACATGTCAATTGCGTGTGTTGAGGGAATTGTCAAGAAATATGTCACAGAGGCGAAAGCACAGCATCCGAATCTTTTCAAAGAAGACAGCTATTCTCCTCATTCGTTTAGGCATTCTATTGCAGTCCATATGCTTGAAGCCGGTGACTCTCTTGTTGCAATTAAGGCCTTCCTGGGGCACTCTTCTCTTGCGACCACATGCATATACGCAACCGTGACCCCTGAACTGGCGAACAAATACCTGGACGAGCGTGGAAAAGCATTGCCGGATGTCTCCACACAGACCACTCCACAGCCGTTGCCACAGGCTTTACCGTTCTTGTATCGATAAA
This sequence comes from uncultured Proteiniphilum sp., assembly GCA_964602395.1. Classification (GTDB taxonomy): domain Bacteria; phylum Bacteroidota; class Bacteroidia; order Bacteroidales; family Dysgonomonadaceae; genus Proteiniphilum. Next base: position 3,361 of record CAZRRC010000157.1, read on the forward strand.
CACATATGAAGAATTATCCGAGGAGTTCACTACGAA
>CAZRRC010000158.1:0-344 GCA_964602395.1 uncultured Proteiniphilum sp.
CCGGAGAATGTGCTGGAATCGAAGACCAGTCGTGACACCCGCATTGGGATCATGGCACGCTATGAAGGGACAACAGATATTCCGGAACATGCGTACCTGGTAAACGATACCACACTCAACTGGGATGTAAGGGCAAGAGGACTGGGGGGAACCTTGGAGTTGCCACTGACTACCTGTGCGGAGGAGAATATCCTCGCCTATCAGATCGATAAATACCACGCCGAAGATATTCTGATTCACGAATTTGCGCATACCATTCACTTTGTGGGCATTGCGCCGGTAGATCTCGATTTTGAAAATCGTCTGCAGTCTGCACTGGAGCATGCTATCGCGCAAGGTCGTTG
>CAZRRC010000158.1:354-3379 GCA_964602395.1 uncultured Proteiniphilum sp.
ACGCAGCAACCGACATCGCCGAATATTGGGCAGAAGGAGTACAGAACTGGTTTAATATCAATGCAGAGGTAGACAAAGACAAAGGAGATGGAAAGCATAACAAAGTGAATACCCGGGAAGAATTGAAAAGATACGATCCCGGATTGTATGAAATTATTTCGGATTATTTCCCGGAAACCGATGAAACCGTCAGCCGGCATGCTACGCTCAATCTCTATCCCTGTGAGATATGAAAACCTCATAAACCCGAAACTTCGAAATGTTGAACCTAACCACTTAATAACTTTATAATGAGACGTACGACAATATTTGGCATACTACTATCTTTTTTAGTTCTTTCCACGGTAAACGCACAATCCCCATGGGAGCGAATTGCAGAGAGACCGTCCACACTAGGGCTGGATCAGGGTGAATCGAAATTTACCACGAAATCTTTCCGGCTTACTCTGGTGAATGCATCCCAGACGGTGAAACAATTGTCACCGTTTGCCGACACCTCATTCGATTATACACCGGGTGACCGGATTCACCAACGAGATAAAGATGGGTTGTATCATCTGGGTGACATCAATATCATCCTCAAAAAAGAGGGTGAGAACAGCTGGACGCGTTATTCAACGGCCACAAAACGCCAGCCGGTTAAAAAACTCCCTTTAGAAGAAAACATGCTGGCAGCCGCGGACCTCACGGCAACCCTGCCCACCAACATACCTGTCACCATAAAAAGATATTGGGAGACAGAGAATGGCGACCTGGTGCTCCGTTTTCAGATCATAAACAGCTCCACCTTTCCAGTTGAGATCGGTTCGCTGGGTATTCCTTTGATATTTAACAATATCCTCGAAGGCAAGACGCTCGATGAGGCACATCACGACAATGTCTTCTTCGATCCCTATATTGGGCAGGATGCTGGCTACCTTCAGGTTAACCGCCTCCATGGAAAAGGAGGAAGCCTGCTGGTGCTTCCCCATCAAAATGCAGGATTTGAAGCCTATAACCCGTTGAATGACGATCCAACGCCAAAAGGAGTTATATTTGAAGGGTTTCATGAATGGCTTGTTCACAGCAAAGCGAACGCAGAAATGGAATGGAGTGGGGTAGAGCCCTGGAACAAACCGACCTCGGCCATACTTGCTCCTGGGGAAATAAAAAATTACGCAATTAAATTGGTGACGGCGCCTTCTATCCGGGAAATTGAGAATAAGCTGATTGAAGAAGCGAGACCGGTGGCCATGGGTCTGCCGGGATACCTTCTCCCGATGAACGAGAAAAGCAACCTCTTTGTAAAATATCCACAAAAGATTGCAAAAGTTACGGTCTATCCCGAAAATGCGCTGACCATTACCAAAAAAGAAGAAACACCCAATGGATGGTCGTCCTTCGAGGTCAGGGGTAATGAGTGGGGGAGAGCCCGAATCTCGCTGTTGTATGAAGACAACACCTTGCAAACCATCCACTACAAGGTAATCAAATCGCAGGAGCAGGTGGTAAGAGACTTGGGCAACTTCCTCACCACGGCTCAATGGTATGAAAATAGCAAAGATCCTTTTGGTCGTTCTCCCTCTGTGATGAACTACGATTACGACCGGAAAAAGATCCTTACCCAGGAGCGCCGTTCCTGGTTCGTGGGATTGAGCGATGAAGCAGGTGCCGGAAGCTGGCTGGCAGCTATCATGAAACAGATGGTGCAGCCGGAAAAGAAGGAAGTGGCGAAATTGAAACGTTTTCTGAATGAAACGTTGTGGGGCGGGATACAAAAGGATGCCGACTCAACAAAATATGGGGTGAGAAAAAGTCTTTTTTATTATGAGCCAGAGTTGATGCCGGAAGGTACCTACTGCGACTCCATTCAGTTCAGGGGCTGGGAAGCCTGGTCGCTGGAGAACGCACAGGATCTTGGTCGCTCTTACAATTATCCCCACGTGGCTGCCGCTCACTGGGTCATGTACCATCTCGGAAGAAACCGAGGATACGATGAAATTGACTGGAAACTCAGTCTGGAAAATGCTTACCACACCTCCATCGCCATGGTCAAGCTAGCTCCCTGGTATGCCCAGTTCGGACAGATGGAGGGTTCGGTTTTTCTCTATATTTTACTGGATCTGAAACGCGAAGGTTTCACCGAAATGGCATCCAATCTTGAAGCAGAGATGAAAAAACGAGCCGATCACTGGAATTCGCTGGATTATCCTTTTGGTAGTGAAATGCCCTGGGACTCAACCGGACAGGAAGAGGTGTATATGTGGACCTCCTACTTTGGTTATGCTGATAAAGCAGATGTAACCCTCAATGCGGTGCTTGCTTATATGCCAACACTGCCCCACTGGGGATATAACGGCAGTGCACGCAGATACTGGGATTTTGTATATGGAGGAAAACTGGCCAGAATTGAAAGACAACTGCATCATTATGGTTCGGGCCTGAATTCAATTCCCGTACTGGCTGCCTATCGGGAGAACCCCGATGACTTCTATCTTCTGCGTGTGGGTCATGCCGGCTCCATGGGACCTTTGGCCAATATAACCCAGGATGGATTTGGTCCGGCTGCCTTTCATTCATATCCCTCCACGCTTGAGATAGACGGATATGCCGGTGACTACGGAAGCGGTTTTTATGGATATGCAGTAAACGCCTCTACCTACATTTATAATCACCCCGAGTTTGGGTGGATTGCCTTTAGTGGGAACATCAGCAAGGAGGGTGACTGGATAAAAACAGAGGTGACCACAGCCGCAAAAAGCAGGGTTTTTATTGCACCAGAGGCTCTGGGGATTAACGCAGTGACAGGAGAAATCAAAAAAGTTGATTACAATAGGGCAAGCAAGGAGGTCGCCATTGAGTTTGGTGGCGATTCCCAGTTTGAAATCACTGTTCCCGAAGGAAAGACAATCATATCAGAAAACGGATTGTCAAAGAACGAAAGAGGTTATTTTGTTGTGAAAACAACAAAAAAGAAAGCACCCATTTTCCGGTTCAGGATTGAAGAGATTTGATAACACAGAAAAACGAGATTTACTGATTGTCC
>CAZRRC010000159.1:0-3363 GCA_964602395.1 uncultured Proteiniphilum sp.
TGCTGATCATTGGCACCACGGACATCATCTTCGCGATGGACTCTATTCCGGCCATTATCGGGGTAATCATGGAAGGAGCCGGTAATATACTCACCGGGGATGAAGAACAGTTTCTTGCCATTACATCCAATGTGTTCGCGGTGATGGGGCTTATTTCTTTGTTCTTTGCATTGCGAAATATCATCACCATGTTTCGTTTTCTAAAATATGGTATCAGCTTCATTCTTTTCTTTATTGGCTTAAAGATGCTGATGGGTATATTACCTGTAGTTGCCAATTTTTTCTCGGCCAACTCATGGTTCTCACTGGTTGTCATTATGGGAACGCTGTTCATCTCTATTATCTTATCGAAACTCATACCCGCAAAAAATATATTTGACCCCATTTCAGAGTCCGAAGAGAACGAAGAGGAGCAACATCCCTACTGGATGGAAGAAGAGGATGAAAAAGCATAAAATAGAGGATTCACATAAACATTCTATCTTTGTGTTTTGTTTATCTCTTTGACGGGTGAAAAAATATGCACAGAAAAAGAATTATCATTGCCGTAGACGGATACTCGTCGTGTGGTAAGAGCACGATCGCCAAGGGATTGGCCAAACAGCTGGGATACATCTACATCGACAGTGGCGCCATGTACCGTGCCGTGGCACTTTATGCACTCAGAAAAGGGTGGATCACGGAGACCGGAATGGACGAGGAAGCGCTTCTTCACCACATTGGTGATATTACCATCGCATTCAAACCCAACAACAGGGGCGAACAGGAAACCTTCCTGAACGGTGAAAACGTGGAAAGGGAGATACGAACCCTGAAGGTGGCCAATGGGGCGAGCCGCGTGAGCACACTTGGCTTTGTACGCCGTGAGATGGTGCGTCTGCAACAGGAGATGGGGAAAAATAAAGGTGTTGTCATGGATGGGCGGGATATTGGCACAGTGGTTTTCCCCGAAGCTGAGATGAAGCTTTTTCTGACCACTTCACCCGAAATACGTGCGCAGCGACGCTACGACGAGATGATAGCCAAAGGTGAGCATACCGATTATGCAGCAGTATTGGCCAATGTAAAAGAACGCGATCTGCGCGACTCTACCCGCACCGAAAGTCCGTTGCGCAAAGCCGCCGATGCACTGGAACTGGACAATACCCATATCGGTATCGAAGCACAGTTGCAGTGGGCATTGGATATGTTTCACAAAATCACAGCACAAAATGTACAAAATTGAAATAGACCGGCAATCAGGATGTTGTTTTGGCGTGGCCAAAGCGATATCCAAGGCAGAGGAAGAACTAAAAAAGGGGGGCACGCTTTATTGTTTGGGTGACATCGTGCACAACAACATTGAAGTGGAACGCCTCGAGAAGATGGGGCTGATTACCATCAACCACGAGCAGTTCAAACAACTTAAAAACGTACGCGTGTTGCTCCGCGCACATGGAGAACCGCCCAGCACATACGAAATAGCCAAACAGAATAACATAGAAATCATCGACGCCTCATGCCCTGTTGTTTTGGGATTGCAGAAGCGGATCAACAAGAAATATACCCAGCGTTCGCACGAAGATACGCAGATTGTTATTTTCGGTAAAAAAGGACATGCCGAAGTAAACGGCTTACTGGGTCAGACCGATGAGAAGGCCATCATCATCGAAAAAAAGGAAGAAATTGATAAACTCGATTTCTCACACGACATCAGTCTTTTTTCACAAACGACCAAGCCTCTGGACGGTTTTCAGGAGATCGGAGAGCTCATCGCATCCCGCATGCAGGGGGATGCAAAATTTGAGTTTTACGACACCATCTGCAGACAGGTATCAAACCGTGTACCCAACATACAGCAGTTTTCTGCCAGTAACGATCTGATCATATTCATTGCCGGTGAAAAGAGTTCCAATGGCAAAGTGTTGTTTGCGGAATGTAAAAAGATAAATCCCAATTCCTATCTTATTCATACTCCGGAAGAGATCGACCCTGCATGGCTGAAAGAAAACATTCGGATTGGCATCTGCGGAGCCACATCCACTCCCATGTGGCAAATGGAAGCCGTGGCCGAAAATATTGAAAAGCTGCAACCACGCATGCAGCTGGAAAAAGCAGCTTTTTAGCTGCTTTTTTTTTTGTGTCATCGTTAAAAAAACATATCTTTGCGGCTTATTGTTTGATAAGGTAAAGTTATATAAACCACAATATCTCAAAGATAAAACATCTTGATTATGGACTCAAACATTCTTAGCGTGGGTGTCCTCACCTCCGGTGGCGACGCGCCGGGCATGAATGCCGCTATACGTGCAGTAACACGTGCAGGCATTTCAAATGGTATGCGTGTGTATGGAATCTACAGGGGCTACAAGGGCCTGATCTCCGACGAGATTGAAGAATTCAAGACAAACAGCGTCAGCAACATTATACAACAGGGAGGCACCATCCTGAAGACAGCTCGCTCCCAGGAGTTCATGACGATAGAAGGACGCCGTATTGCCTACGAAAACATGCAAAAGCACGGGATTGATGCTTTGATTGTGATCGGTGGCGACGGTTCACTCACCGGTGCGGGCATTTTTGCCAATGAATTCAACATCCCGATTGTTGGTCTTCCCGGAACGATAGACAACGACTTGAGTGGTACCGATACCACCATTGGCTACGACACAGCACTGAATACCATCATGCAATCGATGGACAAGATACGCGACACAGCCACTTCCCATGAACGTCTGTTTTTTGTGGAAGTAATGGGACGCAACTGCGGTTTCCTTGCTTTAAACAGTGCCATTGCATCGGGAGCGGAAGCAGCCATCATCCCGGAAATCAGCATCGAGAAAGACCAGCTGGGGGAACTCATTGAACAGGGCTTCCGCAAGTCAAAAAACAGCAGCATGGTACTCGTCACCGAAAGCGAGGTGACCGGGGGCGCCATGAAGCTGGCCGAACGTGTGAAAACGGAATACCCACAGTATGATGTGCGGGTTTCAATTCTGGGTCATCTCCAGCGTGGTGGTTCACCCACGGCACAGGATCGCATTCTGGCAAGTCGCATGGGAATCGCAGCCATCCAGGCTCTTTTGGAAAATCAACGCAACGTCATGATTGGTATTCGTGAAAACGAAATCGATTACGTACCATTCAAGAGAGCCATCAGAAAAGAGCGGGACATCAGCGGAGAACTGCTGGATGTTTTGCGCATTTCATCGATTTAAATCATGCCGCTCACTGCGGAATACGTAAAAGATTTATTTCTTTTTTGTTCTTTTATTAAGGTGGAAAAGGGTACTTTTGTAACATAAAACTAATTAAACAGAGATATATATGGAAATAACACACATTGAGCACATTGGCATCGCTGTAAAAAGCATTGAGGAACAT
>CAZRRC010000160.1:0-1211 GCA_964602395.1 uncultured Proteiniphilum sp.
TCCCACTGACAAGGTTTTTCACATTATTAACAGTCTCTTTCCGGAAGAAAGGCTGCCTCGTCCGTTATATCTGCAGAAGAGGGACCGGATGCCCTGCCGAGTACGAAGACCCCAAAAGGATTGCATCGGAGGGAATTCTCCGGGAATCGGCAACGAGTTGGAGCGCTGCGGACCGATGTGTCGTCGGCCTGTGCTGCTCCGGAACACCAAAAAAGTAAAACGATGGATGAATTGAGCAAAATGAGGCAGGAATATGAATCGGACACGCTGGATGAGCGGCAGATGGCGGCCGACCCGCTGGAGACGTTTACCGAGTGGATGTACGACGTGATAGCCTTCGGACTGAAGGAGCCCAACGCTATGACAGTAGCCACAGCCACACCCGAGGGGAAACCTTCGGCACGGGTGGTGCTCCTGAAGGAGGTGCAGAGAGACGGGTTTGTCTTTTTCACCAACTACTTGAGCCGCAAAGGAAGAGAGCTGATTACCAATCCTTTTGCAGCGGTGGTGTTCGACTGGCACGACATGGCACGGCAGGTGCGGGTGGAAGGGCGCGTGGAGAAGCTGTCGCCCGAGGCGTCGGATGCCTACTTTGAAGAGCGTCCGGGGAATGCGAAGATCGGGGCATGGTCATCGCCCCAGAGCAAGATAGTGAAGGACCGCGCCGAGATTGAACAGTTGCAGATGGAAATGACCCTACGGTTTGCAGGGACAAAGGTGAAACGGCCCACACATTGGGGTGGTTTCCTGATCAGGCCGGAGGTGATAGAGTTCTGGCAGGGGCGACCGGACAGGCTGCACGATCGCATTGTCTACTACAAAACGGAAGAGGGATGGAGCAAGCACCGGCTTGCTCCCTGAAAATTCTATTTAGGGTATCGACCAAGAGCCTTTACCCTTGAAAACCGGTTTAGGGTATCAGCTAAAAGCCTTTATCCCTGAAAGCCCTGCTTACGGTGTGAACCGTCGCAATAAGGTTTCTTGGCGGAATGACCACAGCGGCAAAGGTAGGTGCTACCTTCGTGTTTCTCTGTTTCGCCATCTTGCTTTTCTATTTCAAACACACCCGTTACCAATAGTGGTCCATTCGGGATTGCTTTTACTTTGAGAATTGATTCCATAGTTTTAGTTTTTAATAGTTTTAGTTACTGGATGATCTTATTTTTGGGCACGGTGGCCACAAATTCTTTCAGATAAAAAGGTTCAAAGTA
>CAZRRC010000160.1:1311-3354 GCA_964602395.1 uncultured Proteiniphilum sp.
TCCATGCGGCGGGCGTCGATCAGGGGAGCAAGGAGGGTATCGGCATCGGCCTTCTCCTGCATCATGGAGGCCATGATGCGTGGCGTGGGCAGGGCAATGAGCGGGATGCCGAGTCCGTAGCTAAGTCCTTTGGCTTCCGAAACACCGATGCGCAGTCCGGTGTAGGAACCCGGGCCGCTACTCACGGCGATGGCGTCTAACGCAAGGTGCTGCTCCCGCACAAAGTGCATGATATCATGCACAAAGCGACCCAGCAGGGAGGCATGAGACTGACCCCGGAAGTCTTCGCGGGTGGCAAGCAGGACGCCGTCGCGCGACAGGGCGCAGGAGCATACGGGCGTGGCTGTTTCTATGGAGAGGATGACGGGCATAGTTCAATGTAATTGGTCTCACAAAGGTAAGAATAAAAGGTGGACCAGAAAATAGGGCAAAAAAAAACTGCATCACGTGGATGCAGTTTTAATTGTTTTCTAATCTGTGCAGATTAATAACGGTTTCTGTCACGGTTTCCGTAACCACCACCACGATTGTCTCTGCGGGGTGCACGTTCGCCTTCAGCACGAGGACGAGCTACAGAAACGGAAAGTGTGCGTCCGTCGTATTCTGCATCGTTCAGTTCTTCAATGGCACGTTGTCCTTCTTCATCGCTGGACATCTCTACGAAGCCGTACCCTTTTGAGCGGCGGCTTTCACGATCGGTAATAATTTTTGCTGAGGATACTTCACCATACTCCTCAAACAGTTCTTTTAAATCGGCATCGGTAATCTGATAACTTAAGCCAGCTACAAAAATGTTCATGTAAAATAATTAAAATAAAAAATAAATAAATTTTGCAGAAGTTCTTATATAAGAGGAGTTAGGCAATAACTTGACGTGTGTGAAGTGACTAAATAACGGCCTACTAAAAAATACTTTTGCGACGACAAAGATAAACATAAAATAATTGTCTCAAAATATTTTAGCGGAAAATTTGAGAAAAAAAACATACTTCGCCACATTGGCACCTCCTCAAATCCTCAAATTGGCATATTTTTACATCACATTGCCAAATTGGCAAATTGGAAAATCAGCAAATCAGCATGTCTGCCAATCTGCTAATCTGCTAATCAATTCACCCCGCTCCTTTTGAGTAGTGCCTCTACCGTTGCTTCGCGACCGCGGAACCGTTTGTAGAGATCGATGGGTTCTTCGGTGTTGCCCCGCTCCAGGATATTGCGCCGGAACGAATCGGCTGTCGCCTTGTCGAAGATGCCTCTCTCCTTGAACAGCGAGAAGGCATCGGCATCCATCACCTCGGCCCACTTATAGCTGTAGTAGCCAGCAGCGTAACCACCGGAGAAGATGTGCCCAAAAGATGTCGACATGCAGCCTTCGGGTACCACAGGCAGCAGCTGCACGCGGGCCATGGCCTCCTGCTCGAAGTTGCGTACATCGCTGTTGTATGGCTCTGTGAGCGAGTGCCACGCCATATCGAGGTAACCAAAGGAGAGTTGCCGCAATGTGAGGTATCCCACGTTGTAGTTGGAGGCGTCGATGATCTTCTGCAGCAGCGTGTCGGGCATCTTCTCGCCGGTCTCATAATGGAAGGCAAAGCGGTCGAGATACTCTTTCTCGGTGAGCCAGTTCTCCATGATGTGCGAGGGCAGCTCCACGAAATCGCGGTAGACTGACGTTCCGGAGAGGGTTTCGTAGGTGCTGCGTGCCAGCATGCCGTGCAAGGCGTGGCCGAACTCGTGGAGGAAGGTCTCCACCTCGTCGAAGGTGAGCAGCGCCGGTTTGTTTTCGGTGGGGCGGGTGAAGTTCATCACGATGGTGACATGGGGGCGGCTGTCGACACCCTCCTTGATATACTGGCTCTTGAAGGAAGTCATCCAGGCGCCAGAGCGCTTGCCGTCGCGCGGGTGGAAGTCGGTATACAACACGGACAGGAAGTTGCCCTGCTCATCGAGCACGTCGAAAGCCTCCACCTCGGGATGGTAGACCTGGATCTGAGGGTTAGCCACAAACTGCAATCCGTAGAGTTCCGTAGCCAGTCCAAAGAC
>CAZRRC010000161.1:0-3350 GCA_964602395.1 uncultured Proteiniphilum sp.
TGAGCCAGATTTCGCAGGATGCTTATTTTAAGACGGAAACCGACCTGCAATTGTTCAGCAACTCTCTTTATCACAACCTGGTGGACAAATCTCCTTACGACGATCAAAGCGATCTGTACATTCAACAAAACCTGTCCGACGAAATGATTGGAGGGAACAAAAGAACCGTGCCCAACTCGGGAGGTGGATGGTCATGGGGAGATCTGAGAAAGATGAATACGCTGTTGGTCTATGCAAACCAATGTGAAGATGAAGATGCTGTGGTGAAGTATACAGCTTTGACACGATTCTTCAGAGCCTACTTCTATTTCGAAAAAGTGAAGCGATTTGGTGATGTACCCTGGTACGATAAAGAACTGGGATCGGCTGACGAGGATTTATACAAACCCCGTGATTCACGCGAGCTGGTGATGACCAAAATGATTGAAGATATCGATTATGCCATTGAGAACCTGCCTGCCAGCGTGAGCACCTTCCGTGTCAACAAATGGGCTGCCTTGGCGCTGAAAGCACGATTCTGCCTGTATGAAGGGACTTACCGGAAATATCATCAACTCAATCTTGAAGGGAACAATTATGCTTATTATCTCGAACAGTCGGCGCAAGCTGCAGAGAAATTAATCAAGGAAGGACCCTATAAACTTTACTCCACCGGCAATCCACAAAAAGATTATCTGACACTTTTTGCCCAGGAAGATGCCAACAAAGATGAGTACATCTTGGCCATCAAGTTCGATTTCAGCCTGGGTGTTTATCACAACGCCACTGCACACACGGTGGTTGCCACACAGGGTCGTCCCGGTGTGACCCGAAAAATGATCAATAGCTATTTGAAGGCCGACGGCACCGCTTTCACCGATCAGGAGGGATGGCAAGAAGCAGGGTTCATCCAAGAGACGATGAATCGTGATCCCCGTTTGGCACAGAGCATCAGAACACCCGGATATACAAGAATCGGTACGACCAAGGTTTTGGCTCCCGATCTTACCGGTTCTGTTACAGGCTATCACCCTGTCAAGTTTGTACAGGATCCCAAGGCATCGGGAGGCAATGTGGACCGCAACGACAGATCTACGGCCGATCTACCTGTATTCCGACTCGGAGAAGTGATGCTGAACTATGCCGAAGCAAAAGCCGAACTGGGTACCTTGACTCAGGGCGATCTTGATATCTCTATCAATAAACTCAGAAGCAGGGTAGGTATGCCGGCACTGAACATGCAGAAAGCAAATACCAATCCGGACTGGTATCTCTCTTCAGCTGAATATGGATATCCCAATGTGACCGGAACAAACAAAGGAGTAATCCTTGAGGTTCGGAGAGAACGGGCTATTGAGTTGACACAGGAGGGTTTCCGCTTCGATGATCTGGTAAGATGGAAAGCCGGTTATAGCATCGACCAGGATATACAGGGAATCTATTTCAAAGAGCCGGGTGAGTATGATCTTACCGGAGATGGCGTGGCCGATGTAATTCTCTATGAGCAGGGAACTTCCAAACCAACGGCTCCCGATGGAGTTCAGGTATTGCTAATCGGACAGGATATACTTCTCACCGGAGGGAACCGCGGTTATGTATTTTATCATAAGAATATTGCACGCACCCCATTTTCTGAAGTGAGAGACTACCTCTATCCAATTCCTATCAACGAGCGTTCGCTCAACAATAACCTTACACAAAATCCGGGATGGGATGATGGTCTTGATTTCTAAACCGAACTGCAAAAATTAAAAACAAATGACTATGAGACTTTTTAAATATACCTATACAACCCTGCTTTTCGTGGCGCTCATGTTATCCTTTGGGAGTTGCGAGGAGGAGCAGTCGACGCTTTCGAAAGCAGTTTTGGCGAGTGCCAGCTCTTTAAATTTCGAGGGAACTGGTAGTACGCAGCAAATCATCACGGTCTATGCCGATGCCGATTGGTTGTCGGAAGTGCCGGAGTGGATCACCGTAAGCCCCGCTTCGGGAAGTGGTGTAATGGATGTGACGATTACTGTAACCGACAACATGCGTGGAGGAGCGTTGGATAACCCCAGAAAAGCTGTTGTTGTTTTCAAAGGATCTACCTTGGACAGCCGGGCCGAAGTGACAATTTTACAGGCAGGAGACAAATACAGGGACGTAAAAGATTATACAGTGGCCGAACTGGTCGCTTTGACCGATGAAACGGTGGTATCTCTTCCCGATGTAACGGTTATGGCCGTCACGTCAGCAGGGTTTGTTGTGTCGGACGCACAAAATACGCACAACGTTTACGTAGTGGGCGATGCAACCGTCAATAAGGGTGATAAAGTTACGATTCTGGGAGAGAAGTCTTCCAATACGCAATCGCTCGCCATTCTGGAGGCCGATCAAACAGAGATTATCTCTTCCGGAACAGTCACCTACCCCGAGGCAAAGGATGTTACAAATATCATCGACACCTACAACGCAACCTCACGTGAATTCATTGCGGTAAGCGGTATCATGAATGGCAGCAATGTTTCTGTAGCTGGTGCTAACTACACGGTAAGCATTTCCGATGTTCCCTCTTCACTCGATCTTGAGGCACTGAATGGCCATCGTGTGGTTATCAAGGGTTATTTCGACGGACTGGCCGCACCGGTAATCAAGGTGATCGCTGCAGAAATTCAAGACAACGGTATTGCCAAAGATATCTATTTCTTCGAGGATTTCGAGTGGCTCGATCCCTGGTCCGTGATCGGCGGTGCAGGTAAGACTGTCGAAACAGATGATCTCAGTGCAACGGCTCCCCAGATTGGAACGCCCAAGGTTGACGGTGTTTCAGCCCTTGATGCGTTTCTCGCGAAAGGGTATGAATTCCTGCGTGTCACTACTAAGACGCCAGGCGAGTGTATCTATATCCAGCAAAATTACCTCAAGTTCGGTAAGACAAGCTATCAGGCAGGTATCATCCTTCCTAAACTTACAGTAGATGTACCCGCAAGTGCCACTCCCGTGATGTCGTTCGACTGGTGTCCGATGCGTCAGGGTTCGGGCACGATTGATCCGGTCAACCTGATCGTCATCATCACGAACGGAACGAGTGAAGTGACATTCGACGTACCCGAAGCTGGCTTCGAGAGCGGTCACAGACTCGAGTGGATCAGAGCCCAAGTAGATCTCAGTGGTGTTCCGATCACAAAGGAAACCAAGATCACGATCCGACAGACCAACTGGCAGATAGCTACGGCGAACCGCTATTTCCTCGATAACATCGAAATAAGCAGCGTAGTTAAATAACAGACCGCCCTTTCGGCGATGAATAATAAGATGAGGCCATCTCAAAATAATTTTTGAGATGGCCTCTTTTTTTCGACTTCCTGTACAGGTATTGCACGGGTAAT
>CAZRRC010000162.1:0-3317 GCA_964602395.1 uncultured Proteiniphilum sp.
GGATGGGCAATTGCAAAATTGTAACTTCACTTGCCGGCGGAGGTGTAATTTTGAGATAACCCGGATAAATACCATCTGTAATGAAATCATATAGGCTAAAACCTACGTAAGCAGGTGTCTCCTTTATCTGGATAATAGCCTGGTAGGGAATCAACTCGAACCCGACAATCAATTTGTCACCTTCCCTGTAAATGGTATCAGCCTGAAAGGTTGTTTTCTTATTGGGATGGGCTAGTTTAATCTCATTATGGTATGGCCTTTCCTGGGTTACTGAAAAGATGGCAATATTTTCTCCTTTCATCAAACACTCTTCATTGTTTGACTTAAGCACCAAGCTTTTGGCTATGGCATTCCTTCCAATAACCAATTTAAATTGCTCGTTTTCAATAATAATATCACTCTTTTCACTTTTATTCTTATTGTTCGTGGCACTTGCCATGAAGACCGTGCCTATCACAAAAAATAGAAGGGTTACAATTTGTTTCATATGGTAAATGATTGACATTATTATGCTGGTTTATTCTTCGATGATTATCAAAGAGTTTCATACGCCCCTTAAAAGCTCCTGTTCACAATTTCAAGATGGCATCAGAAGCTGCCGGGATCAACAGTTTCACCCCGTCTCCCATTTTTTCAAATTTCAAGCCATTCATCGAAGGATTCTTTTCGATCATTGTTTCATCCATATCAGCATGGATGATGCTAAGCTGAATGGGAGCATTGCTGTTGATCTTTATCCTATTACCTTCCAAAAAACAAAGCTCGGCTGAACTGTTTTCATTTTCACTCGAAATAACATAATTACCAAATCCAAGTTCTTTCCCTTTCCCAAGATAGATCTTTTCGAGTTGCCCTTTGTTGAATGACACGACCCCAAAATAACCGTTAAAAACAAGACTATCCCCGGCAATACCCGCTTTACAATCATTTCCTTGCGCAATGATCTGTGTTGAGTTTTGCTGATCGATGACTTTCAGTACCGTATGATTGTCATTGCATAGCTTGTCCATTTTCATTATTTCCTTGATTGTTTGATTTCCTTCTCCTTCAAAAGGCTCAAACACGGCAACAAAGGGATTTGTCCATGCTTCTTTATTTGCACGTACCGAAAGAACGGGTTGCGGCTGATTGGCATAACGAGAACCGGCAGTCTTTACTTTTGGTGAAAATGCCGTATAATAGGTTCTATTGTTCTCCTTTGGCATGAGGACCTGCATGAATTTATCTTTTTCTCCCTTATTTTTCATTGTAAACAAAGCCGTTACATTCTCCTTATAATCTTCCAGCTTTTCTACTTTAGAAAAAAATCTAAACCCTGGATAATCATTTCCAGCAAGTGGATAGGTTGTTGAAGCTGTAGTCAACTTGTTCCTATTTTTATCAATTAAGGTTAAAGCATCTCCCACATTGTGATATACATAGTCGTTACTAATTTTATTATCAGAACGATATATATCCACATAATACCCGCTAGAAGGAGACGTACGAATGATCGCCAACAATCTCAATTGATTGGTCTTCGTTGACGCATCAAAATAACTGGTTTCAGTAAACGAAAAACTTTCAGAAATAGCTTTTTCATCCGGCATCGGCTCCATGGCTACCAGTTCAATCTGACCAATTTTCTTTGTTCCGGCACCGCCACTAAACGGAACAGAACTTGAAGACCCTGCTGCCACAACCGTATTGTGTGCCGCCCACTGACTGTAATAGTTCCGATGCATGGGGTGTTCATAATTCGCCCCTGTACCGGCATCAATTCCCATGATATCACCCAATCCATATAACTCCATGGCCATCCCGTTGCAATGATTGTGATTGTAGGTAGCGCCTTGCACGCCCACCATCAAGCCTGTTTTGGGATCCTCTCCATTTCGTTGTAGAAAATAACGTGCAAAATCAAGAGAACCCGTTCTGGGCCAACCAAAATTCGATGTCGCCTTCGGAATCTCGGGAAGAAAGCACAGTAATCCAAGAAATCCCGATGTTTCCCGCTTATACTTACCTTCCTCAATCAATTTTTGCATGGAAGCGGCCATTTCATCCAGTTCATCTTCCTTGTATTTAACAGCCCCAATTAACCCGATTTCCAGTGATTCCCCACTTTGTGTCGCATGTCCCGTATCGCCAAAAGCAGAAACAGTGAGATTGGGGAATGAATACTTCATCATGGCAAAAGATGCCCTGAAAAGCTCCGGAAACTTTTGAAAAACATCAAACCCGTTGTTCTCCAATGCGAGTGACGAAATTAAAAGGTTGGTGACCGGATAATTGTGATATCCCCCAGGTTCTTTCCAATGGCCGTCGTGTGTCAGCCATTTTTCAACCGTAGAGGGCAGCGCCAATTGACCACATCCCCCGTTGATGGTATCATTTTCAAGAAAAAATTGTAAATAATAATCCCGTTTGGTTTCATCTTCAAGGCTCAATGCGGCAAAGACCATCGTTGAACTCTCTGCAGCATACCAATTGTTATTCCAATAACCGCGGAAGGCTAAAGTAGAAGCCATTTTTTCAAAAACCGTTTCATAATACTTCAGATTGTATCCCTTCTGTTTCATGAAAGGTTTGATAAAATCATATGCGACAATCAAAGATCGGTAGGAAGCATCCCCAAGGGTCTGCATATCCAGAAATCCTGTACGGCAAGGGCCCACTATGGGTTTCTGGTAATAGGCGCCTCGTGCCCATTGGTTCACAATGTCGGCTGCAAAAGTACCAAATTTCTCCTCCCCGGTCAGCCAGTAAATAATCGCAGCAGACTGGGCAAGACTATTGATATCACTGTTAATCGAAGTAATATACGCTTCGGGATCAACCCACTCTTTTAATTTCTTCTCCGGATTGTATAAATACATTAAACGAGCCGTATCATTGGGTACCAATTCCTCTATTCTTGGCTTTCGATACGAGGTGCCACTTTTGGTAATAGGAGAACGCAAATAGGTACTTACTCTCACTGTTGGAAACGGAGCATCCCCTTCCCATTTTATCAAGCGTTGACCGTTGTCATCCGAGTATACCGTTGTATATCTTTTCCCGGGTACCCGATTCATGAGATAACGACTCAGAATCCATTCTTTATTTGTTTGATGCCGATCCACATAAGGCAGCACCGTTTGAACCATTTCGGTATAAATTGTTTTCGCCCAATCTTGTGTTTCTATTTTTTCAAGTATCGCCTTTTTATTATCCTGATGTACCAGGATATGAGGATAACGATCCTGCGCCGACAACTGGGTTACAGTAGCCAGTAAAATTAAACATGCAATCTTCAGATTTTTCATTTCAACAATATTTAGGCTTCAGTTACTATT
>CAZRRC010000163.1:0-3239 GCA_964602395.1 uncultured Proteiniphilum sp.
CCCTGGTAAATTTTGCTTTTACACATTTGGAGATAACGAAGGATTGTTGCCAACAATGGCTGCTACTGCTACTGGTTTATTGGGCATGCTTGCCGGAAAGTTGCTGATGAGTGATTTTAAACCGATGAAAAAGGTTGTTCAATTGCTGATTGCCGGAGTAGCTTTCATGATTATTGGGCAAGTATGGAATCTTGCTTTTCCTATCAATAAAAATCTATGGTCGAGCTCCTTTGTTTGTTGGGTAGGAGGTTTGAGCCTTTTGCTACTGGCAGTTTTTTACTTGATTATTGATGTGTTGAAATGGCAAAAATGGTCCTTTTTCTTTATGGTGATTGGCATGAACCCAATTACCATATATCTGGCAATGAAAGTCATTCGCTTTGATGCCGCAACGAAATTCTTCTTCGAAGGAATTGCCGCTTTGCTCCCAGAGCCGTGGCGTCCGCTTGTATTGTCAATTGGCTTTGTAGCGGTAGCTTGGACATTCTTATACATCCTCTACAAAAAGAAAATATTTTTGAAAGTATAGATATGTAGTTTTTTTTATGGGTTTACTTATACAAAGAGTTCTCCCAAATATCCATCACAAATATAAAACTTCAAGAACCGACTTATTTTTGAACTTCCCATATCTTTGTGGTCAATATTCCCATGAATAATTCTGAATCTGATAATGAAATCAATTAAAATACCTCTGCTGGGACGGGTCGCAATTGCCATCGTCTTGGGAATTTTACTTGGGCAGTTTGTACCCGTCTGGTTTGCAAGAGTATTTGCCACGTTTAACGACCTATTCGGTAATTTCTTGTCGTTCATTGTTCCCTTGATCATCTTGGGATTGGTCACACCCGCTATCAGCGAATTGGGACGCGGAGCAGGTAAGCTACTGGTGATCACGTTAGTCATTGCCTATTTTTCGACGCTATTTTCCGGTTTCTTTACCTATTTTTCGTGCCAATCGGTTTTTCCGAGAATCATTACAGGAGGGATGGAATCCAGCATGTTTCAAAGCATTGAAGAGGGTGCCATAAAAGCCTATTTTAGCATCCAGATGCCCCCTGTTTTAGATGTGATGGCGGCGCTAATTCTCTCGTTTTGCCTAGGGTTGGGCACCTCAATTACAAAGGGGGATGCCCTGCAGCGAGTATTCATCGATTTTAGAGAGGTTATTACGTTAATCATTCGATCGGTCATTATTCCATTGCTGCCGCTCTATATTTTCGGGATGTTCCTTGCTATATCGGTCGTGGGACAAGTATACACGGTGATTGTTCTTTTCATTAAAGTGATCGCAGTGATCTTTGTGCTGCATATCTTGTTGTTGCTAATTCAATATATAACAGCGGGGATTATTGCAAAGCGTAACCCGTTTACTGCTCTGAAAGGAATGATGCCGGCGTATCTTACAGCATTGGGGACCTCTTCCTCTGCAGCGACTATACCGGTAACATTACAATGCACGATAGATAATAAGATAAATTCCAACATTGCTTCGTTCGTGATTCCGCTTTGCGCAACCATACATTTGGCGGGGAGTATAATGAAAATTGTCGGTTTTGCATTGGCCATCATGTATTTCTTCGGGATACCGATCGACTTTGGTGTTTTCGTGGGATTTATATTCATGCTGGGAATACTTATGGTGGCCGCACCGGGTGTTCCCGGGGGTGCAATCATGACAGCTATTGGAGTGATTCAAGCTACGCTTGGCTTTACGGAAGCGATGGTGGGTTTGATGATTACGATTTATATCGCGGTAGATAGCTTTGGAACGGCATGCAACGTGACGGGAGATGGAGCAATCGCAATGGTAATAGATCGGATTGCAGGAAAGGATCATTCATACTCGTAGCACGGCGATATTTTCTCTGCTTACATTTTGGTAGAATTACCGGGATCTATAGTCGAAATCCTCGGGATATTTATTCTTTAGTTCTGCAATAATTTTGAAGTTCTTATCGGATGAATAGACTAGCCTAAAACTACTTAAAAACTCCATAGAATTGTAAGAATGTATAGATTCATCTTTTGTACAATATAACAAGGAACAAGGTAGCAAGAAAGGCCGTCTCATGTTTTATCGTGAGACGGCCTCTTTGTGCATGAGCTGCCGTTTATAAAATAAGCGCAAAGCTCAGGTATGGCAGGAGAACTGTTTATTTTCCTTTGGTGGTGGCAATTACTCCCCTGAAATAACCGATCGATTCAGCGATACCCTGGAGCGGATCTTTCATGTTGCGTTCATGTTCGAGGCTGCACATGCCGGTGTAACCTACTTTGCGGAGCATCTTTACGAAAGCCGGGAAGTCGATGATGCCACGGCCGATCTCTACAGAATAACCTGCTTTGGATGCACCGGTCACATCTTTGATGTGAATGTCGAATACGCGGCTGTGGTATTTTTTCAGATCTTTTACAGGATCCTTGCCGTTGCGGGTGTCATGGCCCACATCGAGGCACATGCCGATGCGCGGATCCAGGTCCTTCACATTGTTCCATACATCATCGGCATCGGGATAGAGCGGCATGTCGGGACCGTGCAGGTGGATGGCATAATGCATGTCGTACTCTTTTACCTTCTTGTCTACGTAGGGCAGTAATTCATAGTTGGGAACTCCCACAATCAGTTTCACGCCCACTTTTTTGGCGTATTCAAAAGCGTCGTCAATCTCTTTTTCAGAACGCATATAGATGGGGCCCACGGCATAGCCAGTCACTCCTTTTGAAGCAAGCTTGGCATGAAAGTCGGCAATCTGTTTTTCAGTGCTGTTGAGCGGAAGATGAAAATCCTTGATACAAAGATTTTTCACGTCGCATTTTTGCATCATCTCCAGCGTTTGATCGAGATCGAAGTGCCTGAAGGAGTAACCAGCCATGCCTACCTTGAATTTTTCTGCCGTTTCCGGCGCGGGTTGCGGATCAGGCCGTTCCTGCGACCAGATCGATAGAGAGACCAATAGTCCCGCAATAAGGAGTAATTTCTTCATGATTTGAAATATTTATTGTATGTGTGTTCGAGTACAAAGAAGTGTGCTCGAGCACAAAGATAGTTATTTTTTTGAAATGCAGAATCCTTTTAACTTTGTAGTCTAAAAATTGAGGAATGAATTTGCCCGTCGATTTTATTAATTCTGTTCGTGCACAGCTCGGTGAAGAAATGGAACCGTTTCTCTCTGCACTGGAGGAAGATGCTCCTGTGAGCATTCGTCTGAATCCTTTTAAACAACGCAATCTCCTGA
>CAZRRC010000164.1:0-3209 GCA_964602395.1 uncultured Proteiniphilum sp.
TGACGATGTTCATGATCTGTCAGGAAAAGATGGAACCCAGGAAGAACTTTTCCATGTTTTTAACACTCTGCATGATTCGGGAAGGCAGGTGGTCATCGCCGGGGGCAAATTTCCAAAAGATATACCCGACCTGGAAGGACGGCTGCGGTCCCGTTTTCAATGGGGCCTGATTGCCGAGGTCAAGCCTCCGGATATAGAAACGCGCACGGCCATCATCAAAAGAAAAATGCAGGATAGCAAAACAGTCATATCCGATGAGGCAGCTCATTATATTGCGGCGTTGGTCACATCAAATATCGGAGAACTGGAAGGGTTTATGGTGCAAGTCACCGCCTTCGCCGCTTTTGCCGGAAGTGAACTCAATATTGATCTGGTTAATCGGGCCATAAAAATATTTCAGGAATTGGATATGGGAACAAAGAGATGATTGTTAAGGAAGAAGGAATGAACATTACCGAATTAGGGATTGCAACCGGCAATGCAAATACGTTGTTTAAGAAAATCAAAGAAAAATATCCGAATCTGGCCGGTTATCTGGTCTATTCGTCACCTTATGGCCAGTGCAATTTAACGACCGATCTTTTTGAAATATCAAAAGCGTTTCCTGCCATGATCGTTGATTCCAAACAAAAAGAAAAGGCAGTGGCCCTTGTGCAAAGCATCGTGTCGATGGAAAAAGAAAAGAAAGACAACGTAAATGCAAAAGAAACCGTGACGGAAAAGATTAAACAGCTTAAAAACGATTTTTTACAAATGCTCGATAAAGTAGAACTGCGGGATGACACCTTTGTGGAAATCCGCTTCGATGAAAAGAAAGCCAATCTGTCCTTGATTGATGAGCTACGAAAAGACGAACTGGTCTCCCGGGAGCATACTCCGCAAACAATGGCATCCATCAGGATAGTTTTAGGAACGCTGCGGGATTTGCAGTAGTTTTTCATAAACACTAATATTGACCGGCAGAATGCTTATGATTATGGACAAAACTTCCATCATTCTTGATGATAAAAACATGCACTATGCTTTAATCAGCAAAGTAATACGCATTGTAAAATATCAATACAATAGCAAGTTCATGGTCATCGACATAACTTCACTTGAAGATTTCACGATCACAGAAAAGCAATACTTAAAAAAAATATTTTCTCCCGACATTACCGGATTATACGCATGGGAACATCATTTCTATTTCATTGGAGATATGTGGCATTACGATGAATCAGATCAATACAATTACAGACAGACAATCCGGCATATCCTGCTGCTGCTCAATAAGGGCAAAACTCCAATTGGAGAAACAATTAAGACAAATGATTATCGATTCATACAAAGTATTTATTATCACTGGTTTAATTTATTGGACCGTGAATCGCGTTGGTTATATGAAATAAACTTTAATGAAAGAGATTTCATCCTATTTATCTTACAGAATCTTCAAAACAGGCTTGGCGACACGTGCATTTATAATTTTGAATTTCTTAAAACTTTTATGGAGGCAAAACAAGATTATCATGCAAAGAAGCTTCTTGAGGCCATTATGGATGTAGAAAGTTATAGCAATTGAAAGGGGAATTTATGCGATCGATACATATGGCGGGTGGCATGCTTACTTTTAATCCCGGCAAAGATCATAAGATGTTTTACGTGGGTGAAAAGATCCAATTTTATCCACAGATTGTTATTGATCAATACAAAGCAGTCGAAACGGTTGAACCTTATTTAAGGCATGTCATTTACGACGTTTTCGAATTCAGCTTTACCCCAGTGAATAAATATTTCAACAATGTGAATGATGATAGTTATCACTACCTCATTGAAATATTTCCGAATCTAATATTGTTCTGCTTTAATTGGACAAAACCGTGCAAGTCTTATTTGCAGGTAGGTCAAAGGTATGAAGGATATGGACAATTGAGTAATTGCGGTGATGCCTCAGAAGAAAATCGATTCATCCCATCATCAGCCATGAGGAGTATTTACAGATCCGGTATTGTGAGGGGTATAACTGAAAACCTTTTAATGAAAGATTATTCAAGAGATATTGCGCCTACGAGAAAGCAATTCAGGTATGGAAATGGTGTATCGTGCTATGAAGATGCTTTGGAATGGTATGGCTACTTTCGGGATGTAGAGGAATTTAGAACCAGAACCCTTATTTACCGGGAAAAATCGATTCAATATAATGGCACTGATGAGTTATCCCAGACTTCATCAATAGTATTTTGTGTTGATATGTGAACCGTGATATTAATAAATAAATGATACTAGCAATTTAAAAAGATAGGTCAGTCTATGAACATTAGGATATCCAAAACAAAATATCTCAACGGGTTACAGTGCAAGAAACTCCTCTGGCACATTTATAATGTACCTGAAGCAATTCCTGAACCGGATGAAGCGACGCAAGCCATTTTCGCGCAAGGGCATCTGGTCGGGGACTATGCAAAGAAACTATTTCCAGAGGGCATAGAGGTTGATCACACGGGATCATTTGAAGATGGCCTGAAATCAACCACGGAATTGATACAAAAAAGAATTCCAATATTTGAAGCAGCATTGGCATACAAGAATTGCTACGCCAGGGCGGATATTATAGAGCCGGTCGGCAAAGACAAATGGGATTTAATTGAAGTCAAAAGTTCGACAGAACTCAAAGATGTTAATTATTCCGATATTGGTTTTCAATATTATGTTTATACCGGCGCCGGGCTGAAGATAGATAAATGTTATTTGATGTGCATTGATAATACCTACGTCCGTAAAGGCGAAATTGATCCAAAGAAATTATTGAAGAAGATTGATGTCACTGATGAAATCAAAAAGTCCTATAGCGAAGCAATTGAAAAAAATGTTGCAGAAATGTTCAAAGCTATAACTGCTGAAACATTTATGGAAATAGGTATTGGCACGCATTGCAATGATCCTTACGATTGTCCGCTAATAGACAAATGCTGGTCATTCCTGCCCGAAAGAAATGTATTTTTGCTATACAGAAACAAGAAGCTTCCCCTGGCTTTAATTAAAGATGGCATCCTTGAATTGGCTAAGATACCTGGTGAACAGGCACTCAATGAAAAGAATCAAATACAGGTTGATTGTGAAAAAACCGGCAAGCCTCATATCGATCAAGATAAGATAAATGTTTTTTTAGATACAATTCAATATCCTGCTTATTACATGGACTTTGAAACGTTTGCTTCGGCTATCCC
>CAZRRC010000165.1:0-3086 GCA_964602395.1 uncultured Proteiniphilum sp.
AACCATTGCGAGCACAAAGGTAAGACAAACTTGGAAATTGACAAACAATATATGAATAAACCGTTTTGGTTAACTTTCTCAATTTTACCTAACTTTTTAAAAATGATGATGGTTAAATATATTCACCCTTTTCCATGCCGGCAAAGCGTGTTATCAAAGTCCAGGTGTGAGTGGCTTATCTAAAATCTGTTCGACTTCATCACATTATAGACATAAATCACTACCTTCGCAGTCTAATCAAAGGCTGTCCCAAAAAAGGATAGCTTACAATTGACTACTATCATGCAACGACATATTCGATTTATATTTATTCTTAACCTGATTGCTGTAACTGTTTCAGCGCAGTCGGTTTTTAAGCTAAAAGACGATAATGGCGGAATTCGTCCCAAGCTTCAACTTGGTGAAAAGACTATTATTTCAGCACCAGACGAAGGTCTTTGGTCTGTTGCCACGGCTTGGGTAAATAAATGGCCGGCGCAATGGCACCATGCATCGCCTGTTTCGATGGAACAATCGGGCGACTGGCAAATTGTAAAAGGAGAAATTGTATTGCCACAAGGGGTGATGAAAGTTCGCGATGCCTATCGCAATGAAAAGGGACTGGTGCATTGTATCCGCCGGTTTGAGTGGACAGGAAAAAGCGACATTGACTCGTTGACTTTATCGGTTCGATGGAATGTGTCGGGAAAAGGTCTTCAGGCATTTTTGCCGGGGATTGTGTATTACGGGAACCCTTCGGGAACAAAAAATACGCCCAATTGCGTGGCCAGTTATTCAGGGAAAGCAGGAGAGAAAGCCATTTTTGAAGATCATCGCTACCCAATGCCTTTCGCTTGTCTGGAATCATCGGTGGCTGACAAATTCGGTGCTGTTATTCATACGGTACCAAGTCCTTTGCGTGATGCCAAGCTGTTCGATCATTGGTGGTCTATGGGTGTTGAAGCCTTTGATGATCATGCTGAACTGGTGCTTTATTCAGGCCCAATCACCTACAACAACCATCCCAGTATTGCCAAAGCGATACAATGCGGCAATTTAGCATACGACAACACCTATATCAAAATGAGTCCTGATCAAGTAATTGAGAAATCATTTTATCTTGATGCGTATCCAATTAATACTCAGGGAACAGCATTCCAGAAACCAGTTTATGATGCGATTGAAATGTACAAACCTTTTTATACAGAGGATTTGCCGTCATATAAAGAAATACTGGATTCTAAATTTATATTGACCAAGTCTCGTTGGGTTGAAGGAAATGGATATGCCGGATTCAACATGTATGATCGACCCGGTAATCCGGAGATTGTAATGGGTTGGTGTGGCCAAGCCGATTCCCCTGGCTTTTCGCTTCAGAATCTGAAATCGCGCTTTGGTAACGATGCTTCTATCGATAAAATGGTGCAACAATCATTGGATTTCTTGTCAACGTATCCCGTTTCTGATGAAGGTTTTCCGGTTGTTTACAATGTGAACGGCAAGAAGTACGCCAATCCAGACCCTGTTTCCGACGGACAAGGGATGTACAACATTGCAAAAGCCATTGAAGCAGCCCAGAAGAACAAAAGATATGATACGACGAAGTGGGAAGAGTTCCTGAAAAAAACTTGCGATGTGGCTTCTTCACGCATCTTGAAGTCGGATTGGTCGCCTCGTTCTACGGCAGAGGGATTCTACATGGCTCCATTGGCTATTGCATCAAAGCTTTTCAAGAATGAAACCTATCGGAAAGCTGCAATGAAGGCAGCCGATTACTACGCCAAACGTCATCTTTTGATGGTTGAACCATACTGGGGTGGAACGCTCGATGCTTCGGGCGAAGACAAAGAAGGTGCATGGGCTGCATTTCAAGGCTTCCTGCATGTATACGAGTTGACCAGAGACCCCAAATATCTGGCCTATGCCCAGCATGCCTGCGATGTATGTCTGAGCTACGTTGTAGTATGGGACATTCCGCTCACACCTGGCCGTATGGCTGATTATAGGTTCAAAACACGCGGGTGGACCGTAGTTTCGGCACAAAACCAGCACATCGATATTTATGGTGTCTTTTTTGCTCCGGAAGTTTATCGCATGGGAGAACTTACCCATAACGAAAACCTGAAACGATTGGCTAAAACGATGTTTCTTACTTGTGGACAGCTGACCGATCCTTATGGAAGTCAGGGAGAGCAAATGCAGCATACCAACTTTGCCCAGAGAGGAGACATGTCGAACGTATTCCTTTTACGTGGCGGTTATTCCGAACATTGGACCGTATTCTGGATTACAGCCCATTTTCTGAATGCAGCTGCTCGTTTCGAAGAAATGGGGGTTGAATTATAAGGGTGTCCGAAAAATAGAAATGAGGTGTAGAGTTCCTTTACTCTACACCTCATTTGTGATAGCGTGCGACGGTTCTTTGCCGTTCAGAAGGGGTGGTACTGTTGTCCGTTTTTTATTTTCTTGTGACGGGGAATTCTGTTATTCTCAATGTGGTACAACCATATGGAATCAGGGTTATTTCTTCTTCGGGCGACATTTCTGTCTGGTATTGAACGCTAAAGGGTTGGGGACCTGCAGAACCATTGTACAATTGCCAGTCGTTCATCCGCTTTCCTTTTGTTTTGATTTCTATGGGTGCGTTTTCTACGTTCCAGGGAAATCCGCTCATCTCTTTTTTGATTACCTGAAAGTCGTTTGCTATATTTTCATCTTTGATAGATTCTTCCTTTAGGCAATAGTTCCAGGGAGTATCGCTGTGTACCTCGTAATACCATTCACCATATTGCATGTAATTTTATTTGAATCAAAACTTGGCCTGAATCTGTCGATTGTGTCATTGATGATGCCGATGACTTCAGTTCGCATGAAATTTAATCTCAAACCTTCCGCTTCAGCTTTTCTGAAATCCATTAATTCGTTGATCAGTTTCAGCAACCTATTTACATTTCTTTGAATGATGCTAAGGTTGTCGAAATGCGCATTGTTTGGACTGATATCCTGAATTACATCTTCTAAAGGAATCTTGATCAAGCTTAAGGGGGTCCTTATCTCGTGGGTAATATTTGTAAAGAATTCAATCTTTGCTGTATATAACTCTCTTT
>CAZRRC010000166.1:0-1037 GCA_964602395.1 uncultured Proteiniphilum sp.
AAAGCAACAATAGAAAATGTGTAAACTGTCTCATGGTTAATTAATTTGATTTTTAACGCCCTATCCAGGTCCATTTATGCCAGATATACTCTAACGGACCTTGTTTATGCTTGGATAGCCACCATCTGGAGAAATGTGACTGTAATAGAAATATCAAAATGCCAATGAATAAACTAATTGTATATCCACAATATGGAGCAAGGTACAGACCGAAAGGAAAGAAAATCAAGGCTCCAATAATCGACTGGGTTACATAACTGGTGAGGCTCATCTTGCCATAAAAACGGAAGTTGCTGAAAGCTTTACTGGATCTGAACCTGCTATAGTTATAAAGCAATACGAAAGAAGCAATTAAGACCAATGTGAAGGCTAATTTCTGCCACATGTCGAATACCGTTCCCACCGATTGCTGTATGATCGTGTTGTTATTCATGATCAGTTCTTTCAAGGTATATAAAGGAGCAAAAGATATGGCCGAGATGATGAGTACCTTTATCCACAGCACAGTGTTCTTTTCATTAGAGATGAAAAATTGTTTTCTGCCGATATAATAACCTAAGAGGAAGAGCCCTGCCGTCTGGAAAAAACGTCCGGCATTGACGGCCCATAATAAGCTGGCTTTTTGGCCCAATGTAACATTTCCCCAGATGAAATCCCAAAAGCTTCCGTTTTTCGTGTAATCGGCTACTGCCGCGTACATCTCTCCTACTTTTAAATCCGGTAGTCGATGTGCAGGATTTATCAGGGTTGCAATGTAATGATACCATTCAACTGGCTGTAGTAGAAAAATAACAGCGGCAATGAAAACAGCTTTGTCACTCCAGTTTCGGGTAAGGAACAGGACGATACCCACAACAACAAACAACAGCAAAACATCGCCAGCAGGGAAAAAGGCCGCATTTAATGTGGCAAACAGTGCCAGGAAGAATAAACGCCAGAGGAAGCGATAGCCGAAATCCTTTCCTTGCTTTTTCTGATTGTTGCTTTGAATGTAAAATGTGAATCCGAATAGCAGTGAAAAAATTGCATAGGCTTTT
>CAZRRC010000166.1:1047-3036 GCA_964602395.1 uncultured Proteiniphilum sp.
TCAACCAATTTGGAGATGCTGTTGGATAGACAGGGAAAATAAAATGCTCTACGCTATGCACAAAAAGAATAGCCATTAATGCAAAACCCCGTAAGGCATCCACTACTTCAATACGAGGATTTTTATTCACAATCTGCTCCATCGATCAATCGTTTTGTTGTTTAAATATAAAATCCTGACTTTCAAATGAGAAATCAGGATTTCATTGTACCCGGAGATGGAGTAGGAGTCTTACTCCTTATTCCATTCAGATACGATCTAAAACCTTCATAAATATGAATACAATTTCACATAAGGTGCTCAAAAGTAGTGAAATATATTTAAATATTGAAATGTTTCAGTCGTTTTTGATTATTTCTATCATTGTAAACTATAAAACCATTGCTCGAATTCTCACAGCGATCAATTAGTTGAATGGAACTCTTTATTGTACAGCCATCTGATATCGAATCGGCTTATATCTGTTACAGACAAATGAGTGTTGCGTGATTGACTTCCGGCACAGTAACCCAGTAAGACATCATGTTTGTTGACAAAATGAATGGCAATATAGCAATACCAGCCATCAGGATCTTGCTGAATATTGGTTATATTGACCCATGTTTTCCCTTCATCTTTTGAAATCGAGGCAGTGATGGGCGTTCTCTTGTTTTTAATGACAGGATTCGTTCCGTCGTTGTTGTTCCATACCAGTAACCAGTCGTTGCTTCCGGGGATTTTTTCAATTGTGGCAGGAGATAAAGGAGAAGGAATATTACTGGTTTCAATATGACTCCAGCTCTCACCTTTATCTGAAGAGAACGACAGTTGTTGAAAACCTCCACTCGATCGGATGTACATCATTATCCGTCCATCTTTCATCTCAATTACACCTGGTTCCTGCGTAATGATGCTACTCTCATTGGGGACTTGTGCGCTTGAATGCCATGTTGTGCCGTTGTCATCGGAGTAATAACTGTATAAATCTGCTTTGGTGGACCATTTTCCACCGGGAAACTGGTGGAGTGCAACCGGCATTAAGAGACGGCCGTTATCTAATTGAATCACTCTTGCATTATTCAATACAAAATATCCCTGTTTATCGGTAATACAGGGTATCGCTTCACTCCATGAGTCAGTTTCGTCTTTCGATATGCGCATCATTGGAATGCAATCCTGTGTTGAGTTTTTCCTGAGGTAGAACAATGCAATATCTCCATTTTGGAGCCGAAGCAATGAAACAGACATCACATTCATGCCTCCTTCATTTTCAAGGATGAGTTTATCCTCCTGCGACCATGTTTTACCTCCGTCATCTGAATAGCGCCCTGCCAGATATGCAGGAGCATGATCACTGGTAGAGGCGCCAGTGTAATGGCTATATACAAACAATACCCTGCCATTGTTTAGATTGATAAAATCTCCTTCACTATTTCTTGGGTTATCTGGACCCGGTTGCAAAGACAGGACTGTTGTAGGTGGCATATTCATTTTTTTTGGATTGCCCATATTTCCAATAATAGAGCAAGATGGAAACATGAATGTAGTTGTCAGAACAGCCATTATTAGGGACAGAAAAATATTTCTTTTACCGGTTGTTGTTTTCATATTCGTCATCATAGTAACAATAATTATTTCTTTGGTTCGGTTATTATTTGAATCTGGTTTTCCTCCAATGCCCCCGCATTGACCATCTGAAACTTTTATCAGAGATGATCAAGTAGATTAAATGAAGAGTTTTTCCACTTTATTCATTGTTGTTGTGTCGCCTTTTCCTTTTGTGGATTAGTTTGGGGTTGGACAAAATTACGAATTTTGTTTGGCAATGGGAACAACAATGAAAAAAGTACATAGCAAATAAGTAAAGATTGAGACAGTCTGTCAACTCGGCAGTGGAGTAATTGCTGCCACCACATTGACGTTTAATCTGTTTTTTTGTACTTTTGATAAGTTTATAAACTGTTGCATTCATGAACGAACTTGATATCCTGACCTCCCGGCTCCAATTAA
>CAZRRC010000167.1:0-2981 GCA_964602395.1 uncultured Proteiniphilum sp.
AAGGCCATCATCCCCTGCGAGGCCAGGATGCGGTAATCGAGTTCACCGTGGGTGACCATGATGGGGGTGTCCCACTTATCGACAAAACGATGGGGCGAGTTTGCAAAGGAGCGCTGTGCAGTGGCATTGGAGGTGTCCCAGTAGGGGCCGCCCAGATCCCAGTTGGCAAACCACATTTCTTCGGTTTCGAGATACTGTGCCTCGAGGTTGAAGATGCCGGCATGAGACAGGAAGGCCTTGAAGCGACCGTTGTGGTTGCCCGCAAGCCAGTAAACCGAGAAGCCGCCATAGCTGGCGCCGGTGCATCCGAGACGTTCTGCATCGACAAAGGGTTCCTTGGCGAGTGCATCGATGGCGGTGAGATAATCTTTCATGTTCTGTCCGCCATAGTCGCCGCTAATCTGCTCGAGCCATTCCTGTCCAAAGCCGGGGAGGCCGCGCCGGTTAGGGGCGACGACAATGTAGCCGTTGGCAGCCATCATCTGCAGGTTCCAGCGGTAGGACCAGAACTGGCTCACCATGCTCTGGGGTCCGCCCTGACAGTAGAGCAACGCGGGGTATCTCTTTGCCGGGTCGAAGTACGGCGGATAGACCACCCAGGTGAGCATTTGCTTGCCGTCGGTGGTTTCGATCCATCGTTCTTCCACTTTACCCATGGTGAGTGCGGCTAGCAGCTCATTGTTCTCCTGCGACAGGTTGGTGGCTTCACCCGTGGCTATATCCACTGCGTAGAGCTCGGTGGGTTGCGACAACGACTGGCGGGCGGCAATCAGCTTGCCGTTGCCCACGGCCACGGAGGTATAGTCGTGATACCCCTCTGTGACGGGCTTGATTTCAATCGGGGAGATCACGACCCTGTAAAGCTGTGTGGTTCCCTGCACGGGGCTGACCATGTAGAGGGTCATGTTGTTGTCCCAGCAGAAGGCGTCGGTGTTGTAATCGAAATTTTGGGTGAGGTAGGTTTTCTCTCCTGTGGCGAGGTTCATCACGAAGAGCCGGTTCTTGTCGGACTCATATCCGTCGCGCTCCATGCTCTGCCAGGCGATCTTCGTGCCGTCGGGTGAGAACTGCGGGTTGGTATCGTAGCCTTCCATTCCTTCGGTGATGTTGCGGGTTTGGCCGCTGGCGACATCATAGAGGAAGATGTCGGAGTTGGTGGAGAGGCTGTATTCCTTTCCTGTCTTTTTGCGGGAGGTGTAGGCGATGGTCTTGCTGTCGGGGCTCCAGGCAAGCTGCTCCATGCCGCCAAAGGGTGCCATGGGCGCTTCATAGGGTTCCCCCTCGAGCAGATCCTTGATGTTACTGAGCTTGTTGCCTGTTATGTCGGCCACAAACGGATGGGGCGCGTTCTCTACCCAATGGTCCCAGTGCTTGTACATGAGGTCATCTACCACACGACCCGAGGCGGAGGACAGATCGGGGTAGCGGTCGGTCGCACTCTGGGTGGTCTTCACCTGCTTGATGAAGAGCACCTTTTTGCCATCGGGGGAGAAAGCAAATCCTTCGATGTCTTCTTTGAGATGGGAGAGCTGCGTCATACCGCCGCCATCGGGATTGATGCTCCATATCTGGGAACTGCCTGTTTCGTTACTCAGGAAGGCGATCTTCTTACCATCGTCGATCCACTGCGGGTTGCTCTCCTGCGTGTTGGTGATGGTGAGTTGTTTCTTGCCAGATCCGTCGCTGTTCATAACGAAGAGCTCGGCGTTGGTTTTATTCTGGTCGATACTCACGTAGGTGACCGGATAGACGAGGCGACTTCTGTCGGGGGAGAGCGTGGCGCTCCCTACCCTGCCGAAGCTGTGAAGCACCTCGGGTGTCATGAGGTCGCTTGCGAGGGTCGGCTCGGCCTTGCCGATGATCTCAGATGCGTCCTTCCCATTTCTCGATTTGTGGGTTCCTTCTGTGGCCGGATTGCAGGCCAGAAGCCCGCCGAGTAAAACTGACATATAAATTCCTTTTCTGCTCATTTTGTTGTAGTTCTCGCTTTTTATATCACATTGGCACATTAACACATTGGCTTATTGGCATCACATCACCAACCCGTCCTTCATGTGGATGGTCCGGTCGGTAAGCGTCGCCAGCTGTTCATCGTGTGTGACGATCACGAAAGTCTGGTTGAGCTGGTCGCGCAGGTCGAAGAAGAGCTTGTGCAGCTCCTCTTTGTTGCCGGTATCGAGGCTACCGGAAGGCTCGTCGGCGAAGACCACGAGGGGGTCGTTGATGAGTGCCCGGGCCACAGCTACACGCTGCTTCTCGCCCCCGGAGAGTTCGTTGGGCTTGTGGTCGGTGCGCCCCGTGAGACCCATCAGCTGCAGCAGTTCACGTGCCTTCTTTTCAGCCGGTTTGTGCTTCACGTTGCCAATGAGTGCGGGGATCATTACATTCTCCAGGGCAGTGAACTCGGGTAGAAGCTGGTGAAACTGAAATACAAAACCGAGGTGTTTATTCCGGAAGTCGCTCAGCTTCTTCTCGCCCAGCTTCTGTAGCTCCTGTCCGGCAATGGTGACCCTGCCTGTATCGGCCTTCTCGAGTGTGCCCATGATCAGGAGCAGTGTGGTCTTACCGGCACCGCTGGGACCGACGATGGAGACGATCTCCCCCTCTTTCACTTCCAGGTCGATTCCTTTCAGCACCTGAAGAGAGCCGAAGCTCTTTTGGATATTTTCTGCTTTAATCATGTTGTAGGGACTGATTAATTCTTCGCCCTGCCGGAGGGGAAGCATTGAATGCACGAAGATAATTTTTTTTTTGTTGTTTTCACAACATTATATTGTAATATTAACAACAAAACCAGCTGTAATATTAACAAAAAAACCACCTAAAGCAGGCTGTCAGAGCGATGGAGAAAAGGATTCTATTGCAAAATTTACAACAACGTCTCGTTGTCACAAGCCTAAGATGTTTTTTTTCGCTGTAGCAAGCTTCCCACTGACAAGGTTTTTCACATTATTAACAGTCTCTTTCCGGAAGAAAGGCTG
>CAZRRC010000168.1:0-2609 GCA_964602395.1 uncultured Proteiniphilum sp.
TATCCCAAGGCCTGATGGGGTCTTTCCCTGTTATAAAAATTCATATAATCCTTTATCTTGTGATACAACTCCAAACCGTTATCGGAGGGTTCAAGATAAATTTTCTCATATTTGAGGCTCCGCCAGAACCTTTCGATAAAAATATTGTCAATCGCGCGTCCCTTGCCATCCATGCTGAACTTGAGATCCGGATGCAAAACGAAGTGTCCGGAAAAATCCGGACTGGAGAACTGGCTTCCCTGGTCAGTGTTCAGTATCTCGGGGGCGCCATGGCGTTCTATGGCCTCTTCAAGGCACCCCCGGCACCACCGGGTGGTCATCGTGTTCGATAGCGACCACCCCACGATATAGCGGCTGTAAAGGTCTATGATGGCAACCAGGTACATGTGGCTGCCTGCTAACGGGATATAGGTGATATCCATCGCCCAGGCCTGGTTGGGCCGCTCTATGGACAAACCCCGCAACAAGTAGGGGTGGATGCTATGGCTTTCCCCCTTGTGGGGCCTGCTCGTGTTGGGGCGTGGTCCAATACCCATAAGATCCATTTTCCGGTACAAACGCTGCACACGCTTGGGGTTCACCTTGTAACCCAGGCCACGCAAGTGCTGCGTCATCCGGGGAACACCGTAAAACGGGGTGGACGTATATTGCTTGTCGATCTGCTTCATCAGTTCTTCATTGTAGGAACCATCTTTCAGGGGAGAATAGTAGAAGCTGCTGCGGGGAACATCCAACAAATCGCACTGCAGTGAAACACTTATAGAATGCGTCTTGTCGATTTTTGCCATCCGCTCTTTTTTACCTATTTCCCCAATACTTTTTTTAAGAAGTCAACCTCCAGTTGAAGTTGCCCCACTTTCTTGAAAAGGGCATCTTTCTCCTTGTCATCCTCCGTTTTGGTGGTGCCACGTTCGAAAACGGCATCCGCATTCGATAAAAACTGGCTCTTCCACGTGGAGATCTGGCTCGGGTGCAAACCATACTTGCGACCGATCTGCTGGAAAGTCTCCCTTTCCTGTAAGACTTCTAAAACGATCTTCGTTTTAAAGCCGGCACTGTAACTTTTTCTTTTCTTCATCTCAACAACAAATTTAATACTTTTTTTAATGATACTTGTTGTCTAAGATTTGGGGGGAATTATAGTATTCATATTTCCCCACCATACAAACCAAAATTGCCTCCTCGTACGTATCTGTTTTGTGACAATAAAATATCAATCTTTATCTTATTGAAGTACAAGTTCAATCAATTATTTCAGCTTTGGCTAAAATATCAAGTATCTCCTTTTTTTTAAGGCGGTTCATCTTTAGATATCGCCTGTCGTTTATCGGAATAATGCTATAATTTTCCGGGCTCTCCGTGATGAATTCATTTTCACCCAATGATTTATATAAAGTAAGTTCCGATGATTTTACCGGCAGTTTAAGTTTCCGGTTCCCCGATGTGTGCCAATAAACCACGTAATACGCATTATTTCTCTTAAATATAAAGGCCCTTACTTCTTTGCTGCCTCCGGCGATATTGTTAATTTGTTCATAGGGAACCAACTCGAATTCCCCTTTTTCATTGATCAGCAGATGGTGCTCCTGATCTAAATTCTGCAATTCCTCTTTTTGCTTTTCAGTAAGCCATTTCTTCGCTCTCACCTCTTCCCATCTTCTCATCACTTCCATGTTATCCAAGGTTCTCGGATGTGCTTCAAATGCAGCTATGTTCGAGTGAATGGAGATGGGACAATCCCAGGCAGCAGCTACACTGGTCACATATTCCAGCATATCCGGCTGGGTACCGGTTGTTGTTTCATTCGGAACGAAATATCCCAGCCACCCGAAATTAATACGGGTAAAATCCTGTTTCATGTTGGGCGCCTCTTCCGCTGGCCATTTTCGGATTTCCTCTTTTAACACCTCAGGACTAAAAACATCAAAGGCATTTCCTCCACTCAGCATATGCCAGCTAAAGTGCGTTTTAGCTGCTCCCTCTGCAAATAAGGGTTGTGGATTTAATTGTTTGAAGACTTTATACTGCGCCAGTGCAACGTTGATAGCGAAAGGAGGATTCACCCCTTCCGAGCCATCGAAATAGAAGAACTGAAATCCCGCATCGTAAATATTCGCTATTTTTTCTGCAATTTCGTCCTGTAACGTTGTTTGCTGATTAATATAAATGCTTGTAGCACCAAATTCACTTACATCGAGTATACCAATGACATTTCCCTTTGCAAGGCCATTCACCGTTGTCTGATCTATTCCTCTTACACATCCTGTAAATTGATAAGGAGGAACAGTGGTGAAATTTTCGTAAGAAATAAGTTCTGTCCCCACTTTCAAAACCCTACATCCATCGGCCATGGTAGACCCTTCGGGGTTTTGTTCAACATAGATGGTGGTGTCATTTATGCCAAGGTTTTCCGACAGATTGAAATTCCTTACTATATTTAAACGATAATCGGGTACCGGAGTCACATACCGACTGTTTCTACCAATATGTGAATGCAGAAAATGAACACCCGGTGTGATGCCTGCAGCTTTAATTTTATCCAGCATCTTTACCAGATCTGCTTTCCCATTGGGGTAAAGTGCTTTGTTGATTTCGTAACTTCCAATTTT
>CAZRRC010000168.1:2619-2961 GCA_964602395.1 uncultured Proteiniphilum sp.
CTCGGGTAATAGATATTCATCAGTCTGAAACCACCCATTTTGGCATACTTGATATGTTGATCTACATTGCTGGGATTAACATTTGCTGTCCAGTAATACGAAGCGTTGATGAGGTCACACCTCCTGCTTTCCACTCCCTTCGGTAAATTAAAATCTTCTTCAACCTGAGCAATGCGATCCAGTAATTTATCGGTATCAGAAACAATCAGCGCGGCGCCGGTGCCTTTAAATTTTAAATCCTTCCTGGCGCTGGCTCTTAAAATCTTATATCCGTTGCGCTTCTCGAAATCAATGTAGGCATATGCATCTGTACCCAACACATTCACTGCCGCCTTGTGATCC
>CAZRRC010000169.1:0-2891 GCA_964602395.1 uncultured Proteiniphilum sp.
ATCCAGGTACCTACCCACACTTCTCCTTTCAGCAACTCAGCATAGTCGGTTACCTCCTGTTTGAAAACCACCGAATCGGGCCAGTTATAATCGGCTACTTCAATGTGGTTGTACCCGCGCACCCCGAATGAGGTGTAGAAGCGCATCAACTCCAGTGGGGGCAAATAGTCGTCGGTAACTACCATCCCCTGATACGCCTTTCCATCCTTGTCGTAGTATTGCGGTAAGTGTTCCTTGCCGTGGAGCAGACCATCGATGAAGGAATGTTCCCGTCCTGTAGGGATGATGAATACCGATCCGGTACGATCGTAGGCATCTCCCTCGGAGTAATGAGACAACTCGGCAAAGATGGCGTAACCGGTGTTCTCTTCGGGAAGTTTCACCTTCCTCATCAGAATGGAACCCTGGGCAAACCTGATCACTTTGTCGTCCTCGAGCTGGGTCACTTTGGGAATGTCGCGAAAATAAATGCTTTCGTGATCGAACACTTTCACCGCAATCACCCGGCTCTGTTGTATACGATAGTTGAAAGCCGATGCTTTTAGTTCTGTTCCTTCAAGCCCGGGCTCCAATGTGGTCTTCTGATTGATGAGTTCCACCTCACTAGCCACTGCCATGGGATTGCCATTTCTCACCACCTTCAGCACGATGCCGTCGGGTATGGCTACACCCGGGAGCACAGAGCCCCGCATCCCCAGTTCGGTGGTGTACCAGATCTCCATGGTGTTGGTGTTGATCACCGTTTTTGCTTTCCGGCAAGTATATCCGGCAATCTCCTCCGTCTCATCCAGCAGCTCAAGCCCCTGATTCAGAGAAAATGAACGAACCGTATAAATGGATTCAGCCCCTCTCAGAAGGGCTGTTTTAATCTCTTTGCCAGTATTGTAGTCTAGATAAGTAGCCTGCAGAGGAGCATCGGCATCCCGCCTGTTGGATACGGTAGTAATGCGCGCCATGTTCCCCGATATCTCCATCACAGTTTGAGGAACATCACTGCGACCAGCCTCTCCCATTGGATAGGTAATCCGGATGGTTTGATAATGACCTTTCCCGTTTTTTCCCTTCAATTGTTGGTGGGTGAATTCTGTGGCTGATAAAGTCGACCCAATCAAGAACCCTGTCAATAAAAACAATACCCCTCTTTTCATGCAACTTATTTTTTAAAAATATGCCATTCTTTATTCTACAAATGTAGGAAAAGTTTCATCATTGTCCATCTGTCCCCTCTCTTTCAAAAGTTCACAATGTTAAAATTATAAGTTTTTTTCGAAATGAAGGGGATAATTAAATGTGCATGTCGTCTTATTTGCAACAAGGGATTTTTGAATGGAATCAATCCTTAGGAATTACGAGAAACAACAACATGAAGCATAACAGGAATTATACCCATTTTACCGATCTGTTGAAAGACCGGGAATTCCTCCGATGGCAACTGATGCCAGACGAAAAACTGAACGATTATTGGCATGTGTTTTTCATTCAACATCCGGAACTGGAGAATGAACTTCAACAGGCCATCGATTACCTGAAAAAAGAGGGACTGAATAAAAACGACCTACAGAACAACGAACGTTCGGCTCTTTTTGAGAGGATTCAAATGAGTGTAAATCAAAAGAGAAAGAGAAAGATGCGCACTGTGCTATGGTATGCCTCCTCAGCGGCGGCAGTTGCTCTGGTGATCATCGGCATCGCCCTGTTCCGGCCTGCTGTAGAACCTCTGGACGCTCCCCATAAAGAGCTCATCATAGGTGAGTTGCTACATAACCAGGACATTCAGTTCATCACCAGTGGGGAAGCCATCTCCTTCGACCACGATGTGGAGGTAACGCTTGATGAGAAGGGAACCGTTGAGATCACCCAACGTGACAGCAACGTCACCCGATTGGATGTAAACCGTGATCTGGTTAACTCTTTGATAGTTCCTTACGGAAAACGATCTACGCTTACCCTGGCCGATGGCACCAAGGTATGGCTGAATTCAGGTTCGGTACTGGAGTTTCCGGCACAATTTTCCGGAAAGAGCAGGGAGGTGAGACTTGCCTCGGGAGAGATGTATGTGGAGGTGGCACACGACAAGAATAAACCGTTCTACGTGCACACTTCCGATTTCAAGGTGAGGGTCTATGGCACCAAATTCAACCTCTCAAGTTATGGCGGTACCTCCCACTCGGTCGTGCTGGTAGAAGGGAGTGTGAGTGTGGTGACGGATGCGGCTGAAACGCTCCTGAAGCCAAGCGAACAACTCCTTATTTCGGAAGGTACCTTCAAGCAGCAGGTAGTTGATGTAACCCGCTATATCAGTTGGAAGGACGGCTTCCTGCTACTGGACAAAACGCCCATGACAGAAGTATTGGAACAGGTGGGACGATATTACAACCTCTCGTTCAACTACGAACAGGATATGAATCTCCAAAGACGTACTTGCTCAGGAAAAATCTATCTCTCTGAAAATCTTGATAACGTAATGACAACCATCGCACTTCTGAGTGCAACGAGATATGAAAAGGAGAACGACCGCATATACATCGGCCATGAAACAGAATAAATATAGATGCCTATGAAGAGATGAAATATCGTGTTGACAAAAAAAGGGGCCGGACGATACTGCGAATATCATCCGACCGGGGTAATTTAATTTTCTTAGTCCAATAATAATTAAATTGAACAAAAATATGAATAAAAACACTATTGCGGATAAAATTCATCGCAATATATCTAAACAGACGGTAAGAATCATGAGAACAACCCTGTTTTTTCTACTTTGCAGCCTCATGTTCTCTCATGCAGCGACCAGTTACTCTCAGGTTTTTGATTTCAATCTGAGATCTACTTCCATCAGGGAGGTATGCAGGGAGATTGAACGAAAAAGCGACTATATCTTTGTTTTTTCG
>CAZRRC010000170.1:0-2882 GCA_964602395.1 uncultured Proteiniphilum sp.
AGGGATTGCGGGCGATTTCCTATCAAGGTACACGAAAAGTTGAAGCGGGCTACAACCCTTCGCATACTACTGAAACCCTTATTGGCTATATTGTGTGTTAGCGGCTGGCAATCATTCATTTATCAATATTGTTTTTAATTTCTATCCACCGTTTCGTCCCAATTTCACTTATTTGTCCTTTTTTAGCAAAATCGAATTCATTCCATGCTTTATGTGGATTTTCAGGAACCAGTTTTCCATTTTTCAATTTGTCTTTAAGCGTATTATATGCTTCCTTAAATCGCTTGTCATTCTTTGCAATATCATAAAATGACAAAACATGAACATAGTAAAATAGATTATATCGTAAAAATGGGTACTCCACTTTCATAAAAGTTGAACCAATCCCAAAGCTACATGGTCCTATCGGCTGTCGTATCTCCCAGTGTTGTAATAAAAAATCAACTCCTTTATTCAACTTATCCAGGTCGTCAGCAGAATTATCTCTAAATCGAAATGCATCCAAAACATATAAAGTTGTCCCAGGGTTGCTTGCATCAGTCAACGGAGACTTTCCTAATTTAACAGTCGAGCATCTCCAACCGCCATCATTCCATTGATTGTCAAGCATCCATTTATAGCTTGTCTCAATTCTTATATCATTTTTTAAATCAAGTCTCCCTAATCCTGCAATTATTCGGGCTGTCAAACATGGGAGTTTTGAACTTTTAGGTGAATATTTAAAACTTCCTTCTGGTATCTGATATGAAAATATAAAATCTACAGCGTCGGCAATCTGTGAATTATCTTTAATTGAATATCCAATCTCTCCAAGAACTGATAAAGTATCAATTGTCGAAAATCCAAAGGGAGCGTGGATGTCTCCATCTACTCTTGACCAAAATTGTCCACCGTTATCGTTTTGTCGCTGTAATATTTTCTCAATCATTTTATGGTTGTCATTATTGCAGAGTGTCTGTTTTGCTTGCCGCTAACGGTAAATTGGTCGAGTAAGCAAGGGGAGTTTCACCCCAAGCTTCTCACAGAACCGTGCTTGATAGTCTCCCATCACACGGCTCTTGTTATACAAATCTATGCGTTAAATTAGTAGAAACCAAGACGCCATTGGTAAAACAATGTCGGAAACTGAATCCGTATTCGCTTTAGCCAATCATAAGCCCGATTAATACTTGTTTTGTAACGCTTATACCGTCTTCGTACCCATTCCACAACATGTCTGCGCAGCAATTGAAAAACAGGATTAAGCATAGATATTCTGAATTTACCGTAGTAGTTTATCCAACCTCGAATATAGGGTTCGAGATATTGGGCTACTCCAACAATACTTTTGTGGGTAAGTTTCGGAATGTCTATCTCCTTCATTTTCTCAGCTATACTTTTCTTTGAACTTATGCTTATTGCACAGTCATAACCCAGAAATAGTTTTCCCTTTCCTCCAGGTACTGTACTGCGAGGTTGGAAGCTATATCCAAGAAAATCAAATTTCACAGTTTTGTACGTGCCTTGTCGCCTGTAGTCCTTACAGTAAACAATTTTCGTCTTTTCAGGATGAAGTTCCAAATCACAACCTAGCATTCGCTTTCTCAGATTTTGCAGGACATAGTCTGCCTGAACTTTGCTCCTGCAGTGTAATACTACATCATCGGCATAACGTACGTATTTTACTGTAGGATGGGTTTGTTCTAACCATTTGTCCAAGGCATAGTGGAGAAACAAGTTTGCAAGTAGTGGGCTAATCACGCCGCCCTGTGGAGTACCTTTACTTTGCTTTTGAATCAGGTTTCCCGATTCTGTTTGTACGGGGGTTTGCAACCACCTCCTGATGTACATAATGCACCATTTTTCACTTACATGTTTCTCTAAAGCCTTCAGCAGTTTCTCGTGGTTGATGTTGTCGAAGAAACCTTTAATATCAAGGTCTATTACCCAATCTGCTGTTCTGCAGTTCTTTCGTACAGCTCCCAATGCCTGATGAGCATTCTTCCCTGGACGATATCCATAAGAACAAGGACTAAATATTTTCTCGAATCTTGATTCAAGGTATTCTTTAACGACCATTTGCCCCACTCGGTCGCTGATGGTGGGGATTCCCAGTTTCCTGACTTTTCCGTCTCTCTTGGGTATCTCCACTTCTTTAACAGGTGGCGGATAGTAACTGCCGGATGACATCCTATTCCACAGCTTGTACAGATATTTTGACCGGTTGGCATCAAATTCTTCCATGCTTACCTGATCTATTCCTGCACTTCCTTGGTTAGAACGTACTTTCTTATAAGCCTCCCATATCATTAGGCGACTTATTGGTATTGATTTTGTCTCATTCCATAAATTCATCCTCTTTCGAGTTGGTTAATGTTATGATTCTGTATAACCTGATTCCTTCGCTACACTTCCATTACAGTTGTATCAACGCTACTACGAATCAGTCCGTCCCCGCATAATGCATCGATATTCTGCCTCTAGGGTGAGCCTATTGAGCATTTCTCTTATCATCATCATGCAGGTTCCCGAGTTCCGTAATTAAGCCCAAATATAGGTCTTGCTGCCTGTATGACGCCTGCCGTATAACCAGTAATCAGGTTCCCGTTATACCTTTTAACTCCGTCACATACTCCGTAGCTTTTGACAGGATGTACCCACTTCTCGACACCTCCTAGGCAATTCACTTGCGTTCAACTCCTATATCCATACCTGATAATCTCTTGGATTATCTTTTCCTAAACGCTCAGCACCATAGCTCTTTACCACAGCACCTTTAGGGGGTTTAGTGCCTCCTCCTGAAAAGCGACACTGGTGGGTCAACTTACAACTGTTTCCACCATCTTAATTACAGCATGCAGAACTTTAACTTTTGCCGATGTTCTGCTTCTCGGCACACTATG
>CAZRRC010000171.1:0-2866 GCA_964602395.1 uncultured Proteiniphilum sp.
GGAACGTAAAAAGAGCAGCTGTTTGAAGCGTAGCAAGTTCTGCTCTTTTAGTGAATGTTCGCGATAAGCTAAATGAGCAGAGCCAAGCTTGCTTGAGCTTTGCCATAGCGAGCGAATATCTACGTTAGTGAACGAGGACAAATATGGGTCACAAAACATTGTCAGTCGAAAATTTAGCTGTATACATATCATGCGAAACGTAAATTATTAATGATTCGCGTTGAATTCAACTTGGAATAACGTAAAAAAATTGACCGACTGTTTGGTCGTTAAATTTTATTGTCTATTTTTACGCTGTAGACATTTAAAAGAAACAGCAGATGAAGAAATTAACGCGACGCAGCTTCCTCCGTACCGGTTTTGCAGGCTTTGCCGGATTGACACTCGTACAACCAGGTACGTTTGAATTACACTCCGCATCTGAAATCAAGGTCGACAAAGTGAAGTTGGGAAACAGTGGTTTGAATGTTTCCCGTATTGCCCTGGGTACCGGATCAAAAGGAGGTTCAAAGGCATCGAACCAGACCCGCCTGGGGATGGAGAGTTTCACAAAGATGGCCCACCACGCCTACGAAAAAGGGATCACCTTCTTCGATATGGCAGACTCCTACGGGTCACATCAATATGTGGGAAATGCCATTAAATCGCTGCCCCGCGAAAAGCTTACCCTCCTCACAAAAATATGGACATACGAAGACGGATCGGACAGGAATGTGCCGGTGCGGGAGTCTCTCGACAGATACAGACAGGAGATGGGGACCGATTACATCGACATTATACTGATGCACTGCCTGATGCAGCCCGGTTGGAGTAAAAACCGCACACACTATATGGAGGGTCTTGCAAAAGCCAAACAAGACGGAATCATCAAGGCAGTGGGGGTTTCCTGTCACAATTGGGATGCCATGGTGGAAGCGGTGGATAATCCCTGGGTAGATGTAATCCTGGCACGCATCAATCCTTTCCAAACCAACATGGACGGAACCCCCGACGTGGTGAAAGAACTGCTGGGAAAGGCCAAAAAGAATGGTATCGGCGTGGTAGGCATGAAAATATTTGGCGAAGGGCGCCACGTGAGCGACCCCGAGCGGGAACAATCAATCAAGTTTGCCCTGACCGAAGCCAATATTCATTGTATGACCCTGGGAATGGAGTCGACCGCCCATGTGGATGATGCGGTAAAACGAGTCATGCGGCTCGCAAAGGAGAATAAGATCCTGTGATTCAGTTTCTTTTTGATCACGGCTGGATTGCCCGCATTATATTAAGGTTTATTTGACTGGAAAGATCTCTTTCTGAATTCGTTTACCGGATTGTATATTTCTCATTAACTCGTAACCCCCAATATCATTACCGCGACAATTCCGAATTTCGGGATGTCGCGGTAAGGATAACAGTTTGTTGTTCGCTGTATTCAATTCACGCAGAAGAAGCACCTACTTCAAAGAAAAATTCACGGTAAGATACTGATCACTTCTGACATAGGTAGATATGACTTCTCCTGATAAAAAGGCAGTTTCTGCCGATGCGCTGATCTGTTGTACAGAACGCGGATAAAGCACAACCCGTTTGGTGCTGTTTCCTTCTTTCAAGTCCAACTCAAAGTAGAGATCGCTGTTGTTGCGCAACTCATAATAATTGATCTTGTCGCCATTCTTTTTTTCTTCGGTATAATGTACTGGCATCAGCTGCACGCAGGCCTCAAAAAGTGCCCGCACATTTTCCTCCTTACCTGCAAGTATTTTGCTGGCCCAGGCTACGGTACGTCCCGCAACAAGCGCTTCCCTGATAGATTCTGCGGTGCGTTCTTTGGCCAGTACCAAGGTCATGGTACGATGTACATATTCTTTGCTGAAATCATACGTATATGCCACCAGG
Organism: uncultured Proteiniphilum sp.; assembly: GCA_964602395.1. Classification (GTDB taxonomy): domain Bacteria; phylum Bacteroidota; class Bacteroidia; order Bacteroidales; family Dysgonomonadaceae; genus Proteiniphilum. Next base: position 1,879 of record CAZRRC010000171.1, read on the forward strand.
TTGTGCATGTCGGTGCTGCCCATGACGGTCAGTCCCTTGTCGACACACCAGTCGAGCGCTTTCAAGTGAATTCCGAATCCGTTGATCACTTCAATGCCGTGCAAGATTTTGTTCTGATACAGATAATCTACAAAAGGAATCCATTCATATGACCCTTCTATTCCGGGCTTCCAGCCTGGATGATTCCAGAAAATAAAAGCATTCTGTACAGAGGCTTTCATCAAGGCTTCCTTGTCAAGTGCGGTGTCACGACTTTCAATGTATTCCGAGGCGTCACCATTATAGATGGCATTGAAATGTCCGGGAGGAGTATCACGTGTCAACTCATTGCCTTTCAAGAGAATCAGATTGTTCTTTGCCGCACTCTCCTTAACCAGTTCATATCCGCGGTTGTGATTTACAATCACATCCTCTTTATGGGGTGTATACTCAATGTGATCCGTAATCGCATACGCATCCAGACCTTCCTCCCATACCTCCTGATTGCGGATAGTCGGCCATACTTGTCCATCGGAAAAAACGGTGTGCATATGAAAGTCACATTTCAACACCTGATACTCTCCCACATTGGGTATGATAATCTGTTCTCTTTGTACAGGACGCCTGTTTTCATCCAGGTAACGCATCCCTTCCACTTCTTTTCTCTGTCCCAAAGCCAGTAGGGGTACTAGCAACAAGAGGGACAAACATACATTTCTCTGATTCATAAGTAGTTTAATTTATATTTATAAGGTAATCTTCATGTAATGTGATTACTGGTCGCCACAAATTTATTCATTTTTTTTAAAAATAACTGCATAACAGCTTACATTCTCAATTCTGAAGAAAACATTACGGGTGTTTCAGCCACGTGATGGTCTTTATAATTCCTTCTTGATAATCTGTCGGCTTAAAATTAAAGTGATGATTGAATTCAGTGGAATCGTTTCTTAGACGTGACATGGGGTCTTAAAAAAATATTTGTTCCGATTTGAATTGTCAGAAATAA
>CAZRRC010000172.1:0-2814 GCA_964602395.1 uncultured Proteiniphilum sp.
GCAACATTCTTTCGCCCACGCTGCTACCGGGTCCCTCTTCTACTTCCTGATTCCTGTAGGGAGGTACCTCGAACAGCCTATCGTACACCTTCACATTCCAGATAGCAGCATACTGGCCAGTTTTTTCTGTTCCGGTAACGGTAATCCGAAGATATCGGGCTTCCATATCACCATCGTCGATCATGGGGGAACCGCTTCTCCGGTTGGATGTTTTGTCAGAAAAAAGATGCCAGTGGAGACTATCGGAGGAGGCCTCCCATTTGTACTGATAATAAAAAGTGGGATACTCAAACTGGGTCATGATCCGTTTGATCCGTTGTTTTTTACCCAGATCAATGGTCAACGTTTGTGGCATTGTGCCATCTCCGGCTTTCCACAAGGTGCCGTTGTTGTCGTCGGTGGCATAAGCTGGCAGATAAGCGTGATCCACCCCATCCGGCTCGAAAGGCGTGGGACGGGAAGAGAGATGATAAAAAGAAGAAGCTGATGCTTTCGCCTTCAAAGCCAGGTTTCTGTGTGGAATGCTATTGTCAGCCAGAAAACCAATCCCTCTGTGGGTTGGTGTAATAGTCGCTATGGTGTTGTCGTTGATGAAATGAAGAGGATCTGCACAGACCTGCCGAAACTCACCTCCCGAGCTGTGGGGGTTGTCGTGTCGGTGATATAGAATATAGTAATTTCCCTTTTCTTCGATGACGGAGTTATGCCCCGGGCTGTCAATCTTACCATCGGCAGTACCGGAAAGAATGGGATTGTTATTACCGTAATGATACGGGCCATAGAGGCTATCGGCCCAGGCATAATGCACGGCATAACTGCTTAGCCGGCAATCGCCGGAGGAGTACATCATGATCCAGCGATTGTTTCGCTTGAGCGGGTAAGCAGCCTCAAATACTTCGGGAAGTTGAGACAAGGGGATTATTCCTTCTTTTTCTATAGACAGGTCAACCGGGTTCAAGGTGGCCCATCCGAGCCCGCCGAAGGTTGTACACCATGTTCCGAACCAGGCCGACAGTTTCCCCTCATCGTCTTCCAAAAACTGTGCATCCAGAGCAGGGAGATGCTCTTTGCCGGTACCTACTGGTATCACCGGCAATCCGTCTTTGAGTGGAGTCCACGGTCCCATGGGGCTGTCAGACACATATCCGTATATATTGCATCCAAACTGACAGTTTCCCATGAAGTAATAATATCGTCCGTCCGCACCTTCTATCACATCAGGAGCCCAGCAGTTGGTCAGTCCTTGCGGAAGCTCAATCTCCATCTCATAGTTGTACCAGTTTACAAAGTCCTTACTGATCCACACCTGTGGTTCTCCCGACGCCAGTTTGATACCATCGGTTGTGGCGTAAATGTAATAGGTATCTCCAAATTTCTTTATGGTTGGATCGGCAAAATAACCAGGCAGCAGTGGATTACCGGCGCCAGGTGAGTTAAACTGTATTTCTTTCTCGCTGGTGCATGAAAAAATAATTATTCCTGACAGCAGGATAAAAAGCTTTTTTATTTTCATTTTTTTCTTGTTATTCATCAGGAATATCATTTTTAGTTTTATAACTTGCAATTAAACCGATTATGTGATGGTTACATTAAATTGCAAAGTCGCTTTGTATTGTTTACCCTCTTTTGTATAAATCAGAGCCACTTGCATCACGTATTGATCCCCTTTTTTGCACTTTCCTGGATACTGGCCAATGGAGAAAATAAAACTGGAAGGTGTGAACTCGACAAAGAGCATACTCTCATTACCCCATCCCACGACTCCGCCACTTTTGTTAAACCAGAAGCCATGGCCGTTGGCGGTAGTTTGATAATTCAGACCGCCTCCAGGTTCAACGGCCCCAAAAGCTATTTTACCCTCTTCAGGCTGTTGTTTTGGATTAAGCATGATACCGCCCATGTTGGCAGGTTGCATCACAAATGCGCGTGCTAATTTAGCCAAATCACCATTATCTGCAAGGTTAACCACTCTTCCGGAATAGGAAGCCGGATCGGCAGGAAAACTCACATTATATGTGAGCGTAATATCCTGTGGCGTAGTTCCTGGATCTATCGTTATATTTCCGAGGATATCAGTCCCCTCAAATTTTATCCGGTATGGCCACTGGTCGTCGTTTAACTCATTCTCATCCCATGCATGGGAACGATAGGATGTGGGCGCACCCAAAACGACAAACCATATTTTCTTACAATTATGTGGCACGACAAGCTCTGCCTTACCTTTGGGATCATCATTCATCTCCCCATATATCCTTTTTCCATCTGCCAGCAGGGCCACATACCCATAGCGCCAACCGGCTCTGGAAAGATTCGATTGATTGTATGTTCTCACTTTTATTGTCTGCTCTCCCTGGCGTGCCTCTCCTGGGTCATCGGGAATCAGGAGTGACCCAGGCGCAATACCTTCAAAGGTTGTGGCAATGAGGGTGCCTGCCTCGGGTACATTGAGCGGAATCACATTATAACCGGTGGTACCGGGACAATGACTGTATGCTACCTGATATCCGCCCTCAGCTGTGGTATATAACTTGTAGGCTTGTTTGCCAATATATGATTCACCCATGGAGCGTATGGCATCGATATCCCAGGTCACAAAACGAGTGGCGGCATCATACATCTCGGCATTCATCTGATCAACAGATAGTTTATGCAAGCGCATATAAGCTTCCATCGGATCTTCGGGTTTCAAGGCCTCTCTCCACAATCTGCCGATAAAATCAATCCCATGTTTATCGGCCCAATAGTAATGAATAAAATAGCTGGCATAACGTTGCCACTCATGAAATATACTACGATGGTAATTGTCGGCGTAAA
>CAZRRC010000173.1:0-2801 GCA_964602395.1 uncultured Proteiniphilum sp.
ATCAGATCATTTCGATGAGCAAAAGCAATTAAATCTACTGTTCTTTCTAAATTAAGTTTTTGTAAAATATGATAACGATGATTTTCTACGGTTTTTACACTGAGACTAAGGTCATTCGCAATATCTTTTATTTTTTTACCTTCAATTTCATATACTTTGGAATAAAGGACAGGATCTGTGTAGATCTTGGCGGTCGCCGTATCTACATCTCTGCTATTTTGAAAATTCTGGTCCAATACAGTGAATGTAGTTTCTGCATTGGCTCCATACATTTTCATGTAGTTATTGAGTGTAATTGTTTGCCCGTTTATTTTGACGATTACCTCTCCTCTCTTCAACCCGACTGCAGCTGCAGAAGTCCCAGGAAACACATATCGAACAAAACCCAAGAGTGTTGAATAACTTTCATCTGTCCAAAGAACTAACGGTTGGAATCCAAATGCATCAGTTGATTCTCCCTCGAAATCAGCCATCAATGCATCCACATCATTTGTAATCCAGGACCAGCCATTTTTGGTATCGATATTGTGAAGAATACTGTAAAAATATTTTTCCGGATTGAAATTGGCTACAGTCGGTTTTTTGCTTTTTACATCATCGGCCCACAAATAATAGTTGGACATGCCATCATATACAAATTGCGAGACCATGTTCACCTCTTTGGTGATGGTGGCATTCCCAGACATGGTGGCATCTGTGAAATACACCACGGTGCCGTCAGGCAATGTTGTAAGAGCTGTGGATGGCTCAACAGTATCATCAATTACGGCTTTTACTGTTTCGCTTTGTCCGCTGCTGTAGAGTAAAGTGAATGTTTGGGTTGTATGGTTATATGTGGCCGACTCAAGGCTCCCTTTTTCGGTGATGGGATCATCTTGGTCCTTGCATGCATAAGAAACGGTAAGGAGTATGGAAAACGCAAAAAAGTAGAATAAAATTTTTTTCATCCTGTTTATTAATAAAGTTGTATCAGTCTGACTGCGAAAGTATCAATTAATTTAATCCAGGGCGGGAAATATTAGAATTTTAACTCTCCTCTGCTTTGACGTACGATGACTGGTTCATCGGAAGTGCAGTCCACCACGGTAGATCCTTCTGTGCCGCCTATGCCTCCGTCAATCACCAGGTCGGCGATTTCACCCCATTTTTCGTGGATGAGTTCTGGATTGGTGCTGTATTCCATCTCTTCATCCTCACTTTTCAACGACGTACTCAAGACAGGGTTTCCCAGTTGTGCCACAATTTCGCGGATGATGTTGTTGGCAGGCACCCGAATGCCCACAGTCTTCTTGTTCTTGTATATTTTGGGAAGCGAGGAGGTGGTGGGTAATATAAATGTAAAGGGACCGGGAAGGTTCCTTTTCATCAGTTTAAACATGGGTGTACTGATTTTTGCATACTCACTCACCACGCTCAGATCGTTGCAGATGATCGAGAGATTACTTTTTTGTGGATTGATTCCTTTCAGGGCGCATATCTTTTCCACGGCCCTTACATTCAGTGCATCACAGCCGATACCGTATAACGTATCGGTGGGGTAGATCACGATGCCGCCCTCGCGCAATATGGCGACGACCTTCTCAATCTCACGCGGTTGAGGATTCTCATTGTATATCTTTATCAGCATAGCACACAAATGTAGTGAAAGCCGAGAAAAACGCCAAACTAGTTTGGATTTTCCGAAAGGTACCCACTCTGGCAGAGTTGTATATAAAAATAGCTTCAATCGGCCGATTGAAGCTATTTTATCTGTTTATTTTGCGCTGATTTATCCGTAAATCACGTTGCCATTTTCATCTTGGTTTTCATCGAGTCCGTTGCTGTATTGCTTCATGGCTCGCAAACTCATGCCCATGCTGGAGAAGCCACCATCGTTGTACAGATTCTGCATGGTGATCTTGCGTGTAAGATCGGAGAACATCACAATACAGTAATCGGCCGCATCATCGGCATCTGCGTTGCCAAGCGGAGACATACGTTCTGAGAAATCCATCAGGTCGGTCATCCCTTTTACACCGCTTCCGGCAGTGGTCATTGTGGGCGATTGCGAGATGGTATTCACGCGCACACCTTTTTCGCGCCCGTAAATGTAGCCGAAACTACGTGTAATGGATTCAAGCAGCGCTTTGGCGTCGGCCATATCATTGTATCCGTAAAATACACGTTGTGCCGCTACATAAGTGAGCGCCAACAAAGAACCGCCACGTTCAATGGCGTCGAGCTTGCGGGCAACCTGCAACATTTTATGAAAAGAGATGGCAGAGATGTCGAGAGTTTTCATCAACATGTCGTAATCCAGGTCATCATAGGTCCTTTTTTTGCGTACATTGGGTGACATCCCTATAGAATGGAGCACGAAGTCGATTTTACCACCCAGAATCTCCATCGATTTGGTGAAAACCATCTCCAGATCTTCTACATTGGTTGCATCGGCCGGCAGTATCTCGGCGTTGAGTTTCTCACCCAGTTGGGAGGTATCGCCCATACGAACGGCAACAGGCGTGTTCGATAACGTGATAATGGCACCTTCTTCCACAGCCCTTTCGGCTACCTTCCAGGCAATGGACATTTCGTTCAATGCACCGAAAATAATTCCTCTTTTTCCTTTTAATAAATTGTGATTCATAATTTTATTCATTTAGATCAGCAGACAAAAGGATTTTGTCCTGGTTCACTGTGATCTTTCTTTATTAAGAAAACTGCGCAAATTTACAAAAAATGTGCAATAATTAAACAGTTCAGCACAAAATATGTTCTCCTTGGTACTATTTTTCGTGTGGATGATTCTTCGGCAGATGAAT
>CAZRRC010000174.1:0-2790 GCA_964602395.1 uncultured Proteiniphilum sp.
TGTATCAGTCGCCGCGTAATACGGGGTATCAATTCCAACTTGTGTGCAGAACCGGTGAATATTTCCTTCTCATCACCCATAACCTCCATCAGGTTACGAGCATGCATTACCCCCACACCTTTTATCTTTGTGAGAGCAATTCGGTATAAAGATTTGTCAGGCATTTGTTCGTTTTTAGCTGTCAGCTTTTTTAGCGGAAGCACTAAGCCTGTAGCTGTTTGCAAGAGAAATTAGCGTTCAGCAGTCAGCTTGTTTAGTGGAAACTTTGTGCCTCCAGTGGTAAGCAAGGAAAAATAGCTGTCAGCAGTCAGCGTTCAGCTTTTTTTGTAGAAACGTTGTGTCTCCAGCGATTAGCAAGGAGATGCAGTTTTCAGCGGATGTAATCTTTGAATGCTTTGTCAAAGACGTCCGGATCCGATAGTTTGCCATTCACCAGGTTTACCACTTCTATCTTTGCCTTGGCGCAGATTATTTCATCCGGTAACCGGATTATTTCCTGGTGAAAGACATACTTTACATTCTCTCTTTCGATGCGGGAGATGGTACATTTAAACCTGTCCATCCCTATTAGTGGAACCTTGTACCGGATCTCCACCTTTGCCACCACCGCATCGATTCCCTGTAGGTGGAGTTGGTGAAAATTCAATCCCACTTTCTCCAGAAACTCATGGCGCGTCACCTCGAAATAGTGCTGATAATTGGCATTGTTCACATGCCCCTGCGTATCGCACTCATAATCGCGCACCTTCAAGATATGTTCAAAAACTGGTGCAGCCACGTCAATTACTTTTCTTGTTTTTCACCCATTCCCTCGCATTGACAAAAGCTTCCATCCAGGGAGTCACCTCGTGCTTACGGCAAGCAAAAGGATAGTATGCATTTTGCCAGGGGAATATGGTGCGCTCCAGGTGGGGCATCATGGCCAGGTGACGACCGTTGGCTGAACATACGGCTGCCGTGGCATAGTCCGATCCGTTGGGATTACCGGGATAGGTGTCATATACATATTTGGCTGCGATGTTGTATCGGGCCGCTTCTTCAGGCAACTCGAAACGTCCCTCTCCGTGTGCAACCCAGATACCTGTTTTGGTTCCTTCGAGCGATCCGAACATCACTGAATTGTTCTTTGGGATCTCCACACTGACGAAGGTCGACTCAAACTTGTGAGACAGGTTGTGCTTCATCCTGGGATGCTTGTCGCCCATTTCCGGGAAAATAAGCCCCAGTTCCATCAGCAGCTGGCAGCCATTGCAGATGCCCAGACTCAGTGTGTCTTCACGTGAAAAAAAGTTTTCGAGGGCCTTTTTTGCCTTTTCGTTATAGCGGAATCCACCGGCCCATCCTTTGGCAGAACCAAGTACATCGGAGTTGGAGAAGCCACCGCAGAAGACAGCAAACTGCACATCTTCCAAGGTCTCACGGCCCGAGGTGAGGTCGGTCATGTGTACATCCTTCACATCAAAGCCCGCAAGATACAGTGAATAGGCCATCTCGCGTTCACCGTTGGTGCCTTTCTCGCGGATGATTGCTGCGGTGAGTCCTGTCCGCTCTTTACGATCGGGATTCAATCCCAGGTCTTCCATCCTCCCTGTGAAAGAGGACTTGATATCGAACTGAAGCGGCTGTTGTTTGTAGTTGGTGAAACGCTCCGAAGCACATACCTCACCACTTTGTTTCCTGTCGAGCAGATAGGAGGTTTTGTACCATACATCGCGCAGCTGGTCGATATCAAACTCCTGCCGGAACTCATCTTTTGCGATAATCAGTTTGCGCTCTTCAATGGGGCGTGCTACGATGGCAAATCCCACCCCATAATCGTCGAGAATCTTTTCCACCAGGCGGTGATGTTTTACCTGAATGAGCACACCCGGGTTTTCGGAAAAGAGTATCTTGATCAGATCGGCATGCCGGATTTTGTCGAGATGTGCTTCCAGTCCGCCCTGTGGGTTGGCAAAACACATCTCCAACATGGAGGTGATCATGCCGCCGGCAGAGATGTCGTGTCCGGCAAGGATCAGGCCGCGGCTAGTAAGTTCCTGTATCGCGGCAAATGCGTTCTTGAAGTATTCGGTATCGGTTACGGTGGGAGCCTCATCTCCAATCTTGCTCAGGGTCTGTACAAAAGCAGATCCTCCTAGCTTGAATGGATCGAACGAGAAATCGACATAATATAGATAAGTACCCTTGATGTAAGCCAGTACTGGCGAGACAATCCTGCGGATGTTCTTTACTTCGGCAGCTGCCGAGATGATGACTGTGCCGGGAGAGAAGACCTTGTCGTCTCCATATTTTTGTGTCATGGAAAGTGAATCCTTTCCGGTAGGAATGTTGATGCCCAGTTCACCGGCAAATTCCGAACAGGCTTCCACCGCCTTGTACAGACGCGCATCTTCGCCCGGGTTGCGACAGGGCCACATCCAGTTGGCACTGAGGGAGACTCCCTGCAACCCGAGGGTGAGCGGTGCAAAAACAATGTTTGTCAGCGCCTCTGCAACGGCCATCACTGATCCTGCAGCCGGGTCAATCATTGCCACCTGGGGCGCATGGCCGAGTGAGGTAGCCATGCCGGTATATCCTTTGTAGTCGAGGGCAATGGCGCCGCAGTCGCTCAGCGGCAATTGAATCTCGCCCTGGCACTGCTGTCTGGCAATCTTACCCGTGACCGATCGGTCTACCTTGTTGGTGAGCCAGTCCTTACAGGCCACTGCTTCCAACTTCAACACGTTTTCGATATAGGTCCCCAGTTGTTCCGGGTTGTATACCGGTGTTTCATATGCTTCCTCCAGGGTG
>CAZRRC010000175.1:0-2512 GCA_964602395.1 uncultured Proteiniphilum sp.
CTACTGCCCATTGACTCGTTGTATCTAAGCAAAATTGAGGAGTTTTATAAAAATGCCGAACTTCTCAGCAACAAAGCATGGCCCGGCATGACCATTTCGCCAGTTTGCATTTTCCGAAAAAATGGTCCCGCTTTTCTCTATCATCATCCAAATCCTCCCGCCACATTCACAAAAATAAGTGATCATCTTTATCGGGGCACGCAAGCTGAATTGCAAATATTAGGCGCTACGCAAGCTGAAATTAATGGCGTCTTAACCGCCATATGTGGCTACGATGTCGCCTACCACTCCTGTCCAGAGGAAGTTTTTGCTGAATTATTTCATGAAACACATCATGCATATCAATTAAAATATGTACCCCAGGTAAAACCCGATAATCCGGTTACCCTGTTGCTCTATCCGGAAAATTACGAAAATGATGCGCTGAAAATAGCCGAACAAAAACTGATGCTCTCCGCTTGTTTTAGCGATGATGAAACGCAATTGGTCGCATTGCTGAATCAGATCAACCAGATCAGGGCAAAACGGGAGACGATCATCGGGGAACAATTTATTGAATATGAAAAAGCTGTGGAAAGTCTGGAAGGCCCGGCCTTATATTGTCAGTCCTTGTATTACCAGGAATATGCAACGGCGAACAATACATTGAAAAATAATTATTTGCAGAAAGAGTTCTTCGGCGTGCTGAATACACCTTATTATGGCCGCGATAAACTCAGATACAGGCATCTGGCGTCGGGGATGGCCATGTGCCAAATCCTCGATAAGTACAAACAAAACTGGAAAAAAGAATACTATTCATCCGAAATGAAGCTTTATGATTATTTCATTTCTCAATTCGACATCCAAAACCCGGTATCACCCGAAATAGAAGTAGATTACGCTGTGAGCAAATTCCAGACTCAACAACTCATCGACAATCACACTAAAAACCTACAACAGTTTTACAATCAAAGCGGCATAAAAATTGTCCTTCATTTTACCAACACGCCACAGTTCAGAGGCTTTGATCCCATGATTGCCGAAGCCATTAACGACGGCGTGGTTTTACATTCCACCCTCCTGAAACTTATGGGCAGTCAAAACAACGAGCTCTTCATCACCGGTTGGCCGGTCATTACGCATTATACCGGTCAGATATGGCATGTGGACAGCGTAATACTATATGTTCCGGAGAAAGAGGTTGAAATTTCAGATAACAGGATTGCCATAAAAAATGAAAACCTGACCATCTCTTGGGAAGGCACCCTAAAAAACAAAAGTGAAAAGGAAATTTTGTTTCATTGCAATTAAAAAAGATTACAGGGAGATATGATTACTTTTTTTATATCTTTGCGGGTGTAAAACAATTGGATGCTTATCTTTAATTCGGATATTGTTCTGTAAACAATCTGTACTTTTTGTACCGATTGTACCCTCTTCTTTTCCCGGATAATTCTACCCGGGTGTAGTTTTCTTTCAATTATAGTTAGTTTAACCTGCGTACAATGATGAAAGCATTGAGATGCCGATCGTGTATGCAACAAGAGAAAAAAAATGAACAACGAAGTACAAACAATTCACGAATTCGACCTGCATATTATTTATGATTTCTTTTCCGGCACAGACAGGCAGGGACCCGGAAATCCCGAAGAAACACGCAAAGCCCTGGGTTTTATCGGTGGCCTCTCCGAAAAGTCCAAAATTGCCGATATTGGTTGCGGCACAGGTGGGCAAACAATGGTTCTTGGAGAAAGCACATCGTGTGAAATCACCGGTGTGGACAGCTGGCAAGGTTTTATAGATCAGTTCAACCAGAATGCCCGCGCCAGGAATCTTCAGCACAGGGTGAAAGGCATTGTCGGCGACATGCAAAATCCTCCCTTCAAGGAAGAAGAACTGGATCTGATCTGGTCGGAGGGCGCCATTTATAACATTGGATTTGAGCGCGGACTGAACGAATGGAGGAAGTTTCTGAAACCGGGCGGATACATCGCTGTAACTGAAAATACCTGGTTTAGCGAAGAGCGACCTGCCGAGATTCATGACTTCTGGCAAAGTATCTATCCCGAGATAGATACAATCCCCAACAAGGTTGCTCAAATGCAAAAAGCTGGTTATCTTCCCGTTGCCACCTACATGTTGCCCGAAACCATCTGGACCGACTATTATTCGTGGCAGACCAAGCGACGAGAATCTTTCCTGAAAAAATATGAAGGAAACAATTCCATCAAGGAATTTGTCGCCACCATGCAATATGAGGCCGAGTTATATGACAAATACAAGGCATATTACGGCTATATGTTTTATATCGGAAAGAAGATGTAAGGTGCAATGAAATCAAACCCAAAAAGGAGGGTTTGAGTCATATGCAAAATAGGAAATTCCTTTCGTGCACGCTTGCTCATGCACGGAAGGAATTCTTGTATTTAGCCGTAATTGAACCTTTACATCTCCAAATACCTTTGGACTATATTAGGACTATATTAGGACTATATTAGGACTATATTAGGACTATATTAGGACTATATTA
>CAZRRC010000175.1:2612-2749 GCA_964602395.1 uncultured Proteiniphilum sp.
GGACTATATACGGAGGAGTAAGGGAGATTCAAGCATTGAATCCCCCATTAAATTGCCTGTGATCAGGAGCTGCCCATGCGGTCGATCTCCCTGTCGCCGGCACCGGCACCCTTGTAGCGGTTCTTGGTGGAGTTGAA
>CAZRRC010000176.1:0-2693 GCA_964602395.1 uncultured Proteiniphilum sp.
CCCTGGGCCATCATGGCGTCGGCCACTTTCATGAATCCAGCAATGTTGGCACCTTTCACGTAGTTGATGTATTCACCATTCCTGCCGTAGGTCACACACTGTTCGTGGATGTCGGTCATAATCTGGTGGAGCCAGCGGTCTACCTCTTCATTACTCCATGAGATATGCATTGCATTCTGCGTCATCTCCAGTCCTGAGCAAGCCACACCCCCTGCATTCACAGCCTTACCCGGTGCAAAAAGCATCTCGTTTTCGACGAAGTAGTCCACAGCCTCTGCCGTACATCCCATGTTGGAAACCTCGGCTACCAATAAGACGCCGTTTTTCTTCAATGTTTTGGCATCTTCCAGATTCAGTTCATTCTGAATGGCGCAAGGCAAAGCGATGTCCACCTTGCATTCCCAGGGTTTCTTTCCAGGGAAGAATTTAGCACGGGGAAACTCATCGGCATAGGGAGCCACCACATCATTGCCCGAATTGCGGAGTTCCAACATAAAGGCTATCTTTTCGGGCGTATTTATGCCATCTTCATCATAGATATATCCGTCGGGGCCAGAGATTGCCACCACATTGGCACCTAGCTCCGTGGCTTTTGTCACGGCACCCCAAGCGACATTTCCAAAGCCTGAGACAGCCACGGTTTTACCCCTCAGTTTGATATGGTACTCGTCACACATCTTCTGCACAAAATAGAGCGCACCAAAGCCGGTGGCTTCTGGACGGAGGCGTGAGCCGCCAAATGTGATTCCTTTTCCGGTGAAAGTGCCAGTATGTTCGCGAGCCAGCTTCTTGTACATACCAAACATGTACCCAACTTCACGACCTCCCACACCGATATCACCTGCGGGCACATCGGTATCGGGGCCCAAGTTTCTCCATAACTCAGTCACAAATGCCTGGCAAAAACGCATGATCTCAGCCTGAGAACGACCTTTCGGCGCAAAATCAGATCCTCCCTTGGCTCCTCCCATGGGGAGTGTGGTGAGTGCATTTTTAAAAGTTTGCTCAAAACCTAGAAATTTCAGGGAAGAAAGCGTCACGGACGGATGGAATCGAATACCGCCCTTGTAAGGCCCAATGGCGCCATTGAACTGCACCCGGTAACCGATGTTAACCTGTACCTTACCCTTGTCGTCTACCCAAGGCACCCGAAAGGTGAAAATACGGTCCGGTTCCACGATCCGTTCAATGATGGCGGCTTTTTCAAACTCTGGATGCTGGTTGTAGACATCTTCAATGGAAACCAATACTTCTCTCACGGCTTGGAGGAATTCAGACTCACCCGGATGTTTTGCCTCGAGGCCGGTCATTATGTCATTCACTTTCATATAAAAAGGTTATTTAAAGGTTTATTGAGCAAAGGTAGGGATTATTTTGAATTAAGGGATGAAACGCGTATCTATTTCGAGGATAAAAGTTTCGGATTTTAACGTTTAAATGTTACTTTTGTCCTGCACTTTTGCACATAATGTTTTTGATGAAGCTGCATACATAAAGGCCACATAAACTCAAACGACAGCTTCACAAAGAGTTCAGCAAAACTTATTGATATGGCAAAAAACAAACTGGCCAAGTTTGCCGATATGGCCACCTACGAGAATGTATTTCAGGTTGCTTTCGACACATTGAAGCAGGAGGGTTTCCCCTTAAAAGGAAAGTGGAACACTTATTTTCATAACAACAACCCCATCGTGCTGGAGCTGGGTTGTGGTAAAGGCGAATATACGGTGGGTCTGGCACGCAAATTTCCAGAAAAGAACTTTATCGGGATCGACATCAAGGGTGCCCGCATGTGGAGAGGAGCCACACAGGCTCTGGAAGAGAAGCTGGATAACGTGGCTTTCATCCGTACGAATATCGACTTTATCCGTTACTTCTTTGCCGAAAATGAAGTATCGGAAATATGGATCACCTTCCCCGACCCGCAGATGAAGAAAGTAAACAAACGGCTTACCGGTACCCATTTCATGGAAAAATACAGTAAGATCATCCGTGATAAGGGCATCATTCACTTAAAGACAGACAGCAATTTTTTATTCACTTATACCCGGGCCATGATTGTGGAGAATAAGCTCGATGTCCTTTTCGAGACAGACGATCTCTATCACTCCGACCTTCAGGACGATATTCTTGAAATTCAAACTTTCTATGAACAACAATGGCTGGAACGAGGTTTATCTATTAAGTTTATTAAATTCACTTGTCCCGGTGAACGGCAGTGGGTTGAACCCGACGTTGAAATCGAAAAAGACGACTATCGCAGTTTCGGCCGCAACGCGAGAATTTAATGTGCTAATGTGCCAATGTGCTAATATGCCAATGTGCCAATGTGCCAGTGTGCCAGTGAACGAATGTATCAATTTTTGAATAATGGAAACCGGTAATATTATTGTTGATTTGACGTTCCGTTTTGCATTGGATATTCTCAATTTTTGTGGAAAACTGGAAGAAGAAAAAAAATATGTAATTGCAAACCAGTTGCAAAAGAGTGGCACATCCATTGGGGCAAATGTAAAAGAAGCACAGAACAGCGAAAGCAGGGCCGATTTTATCCATAAATTCAAAATTGCTGCAAAAGAAGCCGAAGAAACTGAATACTGGCTCATGCTTTGCAATTACGCAGATAATTATCCTTATGATGAAACATTAATGGTTAATTTAAAAGAGATTCAAAAAATTATCAACAAAATAAT
>CAZRRC010000177.1:0-2649 GCA_964602395.1 uncultured Proteiniphilum sp.
ATAAATATAATAGTACTCTTCGGACGATATTTAATCTTTACTACAATGGAGTTCTCCTGATCGGCATCCTGTCTCTATCCTCACGGTATCTCCAACACCGGAAAGTTATCCGCAAAATAACAGCCCTGATTGATTTACTGTTGCTGGCTGCCTTACTGCTGGGTTTGTTGTACAATGCATGGAGTGCGCTCTCACTTTCACTGCAGCCTGCCCATGGCTTTATGACGCTCTTTTTGATGGTCTCATTCCTGATTCAGGAGTTTTTCCACCTGCGTATGCAGGTCAACTACCGACGCCTCGGACCGGCTCAACTGTTTGTGATAAGCTTTCTTTCCACTGCCCTGTTGGGAAGCTTCCTTTTGATGTTACCTGATGCCACCACGGGAAGTATCTCCTACGTGGATGCCTTATTCACCGCGACCAGCGCTGTATGTGTTACAGGATTAAATGTGCTGGATACGGAGTTGTCCTTCACCCTATTGGGACAATCGATCATCTTACTATTGATACAGGTTGGGGGATTGGGGATCATGACCTTCACCACCTATTTCAGCTATTTTTTCAAGGGGGCCTCATCCTATAAGAACCAACTACTGGTGAAGGATATCACCAATGATGAACGTTTGGACAATGCCTTTTCATCCCTGAAAAGTATTCTGCTGATCACCGTTATTATTGAAGGATTAGGCTTTGCACTGATTTTCCTCTCACTGGATATAGAGGATGCCTCTCTGCCCGAAAGAGCATTCTTCTCACTTTTTCATGCTATATCCAGTTTTTGTAATGCCGGCTTTTCCACGTTGTCGGGCAATTTGTATGACATGCGCATTCGTTTCAATTATCCGGTGCACATCATTATCTCTTCGCTTATCATACTTGGGGGATTGGGATTTCCTATCATACACAACCTTTGGGAATATACCACAACCAACATCCGCAATCTTTTCAAAAGAATTTTCAGGGATGAGAAATATACCTATTCATCGATGGTGCTCAATGTCAATTCACATATTGTATTGATCACCACGACCCTGTTGTTAATAATTGGTATGCTGGGGTTTTATTTTTTTGAGCAGAATGGTGTATTAACCGGTTATTCTTCCTGCGTTGGAAAATGGACCGCTGCTTTTTTTGGTTCTGTAACGGCACGCACAGCCGGTTTTAATAGTACGGACACAGCTGCATTGTCTGTTCCCACCTCACTTATCTTTATTGTATTGATGTGGATCGGAGCTTCTCCAGCTTCCACGGGGGGTGGTATTAAAACAAGCACTTTCGCGTTGGCTTTTATGAATTTTGTGGCACTGATCAGGGGTAAAAAACCTGAATACAGAGGAAGGGAAATTTCTCAACTATCGATATCCAGAGCTTTCGCTCAGATGACACTTGCCTTATTGTTCATCATGGTGACCACTTTTGCAATGATCATCATAGAACCGGAAAAAGAGCCTCTGAATTTACTTTTTGAAACGGTATCTGCATACGGCACTGTAGGATTAAGCAGGAATGTGACCCCTCTTCTGTCAGATGCCGGTAAGCTGGTCATCACTTTCACCATGTTCGTGGGGAGAGTAAGCTTATACACACTGTTATTCAGCCTGATAAAACAGGTGAAATATAGCAGATACAGATATCCGACAGAAGAAATATTAATAAACTAAAATAAGCATGACATGAAATTTGTGGTGATAGGACTCGGACATTTTGGAGCAGCACTGGCAGAACGATTGGTAGCCATGGGCCACGAAGTGGTTGGGGTGGACAAATCGATGAATCGTGTGGAAGCATGCAAGAACAGACTTACCAACGTTATCTGCCTTGACAGCAGTGACCCGATAGCTGCCAACCATCTGCCTTTGAAGAATACCGATGTGGCAGTGGTCTGTGGAGGCGCAGATGAGGGAGAAAGCCTTTTGATCACAGCCATGCTTAAGAAGAGTGGGGTACAGAAGATCACGGTACGTTCCATCACGGGACTTCAGGAGAGTGTGCTGGAAGCAATGGGAATTACGGAAATCATCCGACCCGAAGTGGAATCTGCTGAACACTGGGCCATGAAACTCTCCATCAAGAACTACATCAACCTGTTTGAAGTGACAAACGACCACTACCTCGTGGAAGCAGTGGTGCCTCACAAACTAATTGGCAAAAGCATTGCTGAGAGCGAACTGAATAAGAAGTACAATGTGATTGTGCTTACAAAACTAAAGCAAATCAGTCAGCAAAATCAGATTGGTGCTGAGAGAGTCATTCTGAAAGCCGGTGATATTGTGAATGCCAAAACCATCCTGGAGGAAGGAGATATCATTGTTATTTACGGAAATAAAAATGATATCAAAAAAATGATAGACAACAATAACTAATTCACATCTGATATAAAGGGAACATTTCGAAGAATCAGAACAACAACCCCTGCTCTTCTACTTTTCTGCGACCCAGATGACGGTAGGCCAAATCCGTGGCCTCCCTACCGCGGGGGGTACGTTTGATGAATCCCTCCTTGATCAGGAAGGGTTCATATACCTCCTCAATAGTACCCGGGTCATCGCCCACAGCGGTGGCAATGGTAGTAATGCCCACCGGTCCCCCCTTAAATTTGTCGATGATGGTAAGCAATATCTTGTTGTCGATCTCATCGAGCCCGTAACG
>CAZRRC010000178.1:0-2504 GCA_964602395.1 uncultured Proteiniphilum sp.
TCAAAAGGGCGTATCTTTGCGGGCATGAAAAAACTAGTGATTGTAGGTTGTGGTTATCTAGCCGATATTGTGGCTGATGCCCTGTTAAACGGGCTGTTGCCCGAGTATGATCTTGTGGGTGTTTATTCGCGCACTGCAGCCAAGGCCGAAAGGCTGGCTGCAAAGATGAAGCAGGCAGGAAAGACTTGCAAAGCATGCGCCTCACTGGAAGAATTGCTTGATTTGAAACCCGATTTTTTAGTAGAAGCTGCTTCGCCTGCAGCAATGAAGGAGCTGACATTGCCAACCCTGGAAAATGGTACTTCCATTGTGACTTTGTCCATTGGAGCCCTGGCCGATACCCGTTTTCTGGAAGCGGTGAAGGAGACGGGCAGAGCACACGGTACACGGGTATATCTTGCTTCCGGAGCTACGGGAGGGTTCGATGTATTGCGAACGGCTACGCTGATGGGAAATGCCTCCGCCCAATTCCTGAATGAAAAAGGAGTACGTGCATTCAGAAGATCACATTTCTATAGCGCCGACATGGAGGCCGAAAACAAACAGATCTTTTCCGGTACGGCCCGGGAGGCAATAGACGTATTTCCTACCGGCCTGAATGTGGCCGTGGCTGCCTCCCTGGCAACTGTCGGTCCCGAAAAACTACAGGTGACCATGGAGTCTACTCCTCGTTTCGAGGCGGGCGACAGACAACGGGTGGAGATACAGAATGATCAGGTACATGCCGTGGTTGATGTCTTCAGCGCCACTTCTGAAATTGCCGCATGGTCGGTCGTAGCTACGCTACAGAACATTGTTTCTCCCATTGTATTTTAAGGCAGGGTTAGAGGTTTGTCTACACATTGGATTTACCCAATATAAAATGAGCTATCTCTTTTTTGAGATAGCTCATTTTATATCCATTTTAATTTTGATCTTTGCGATCTATACCCGTTATATCAAACGCTGATTCCGGTAAAGTCGGAAAGATTCTGTAGTACTTTTTCGCTTAACCGGTCGAATGCCTGGCGGGTACGGCCAGTGGATACTTGCATGCAGCGGACGTGGGGATGGGTGAGCAGATGTTCACCTCCCAAGGCGCCTACGGTATCGCAAAAGCATAGATTATCTTCCGCCAACCATTTCGAAAATGGTTCTTCATCCCATGCTGGCGACAGCCCGGTGTTGAACAGTATCTTTTTGTTCCCCAACTTTTCAAACTGCGGTGCATGCAGCAGCACGGTATTCCGGTTGAGGCAGCAGCAGATCACTTCGTTTTCGGCAAGCAATTCATCCAATGGAAGAAAGCGGTACCCCTTTGCATGGGCTTCTGCCTTTTCGCTGCGGGCAAAATAACTGATCTCGGCACCAAAAAAGTGTAGTGCATCGGCAATCATGCCGCCCGATTTACCGAGTCCGACGATTCCAGCCTTCAGTCCCGTAATCTCTCTTGCCATGCCATCCCAGGGTTCCTGATCGAAACCATGGAAGCAACGTACCAACTCGCTGATCACATACTCCACCACGCCTTCATCGCCATAATCGCGGATGCCTGTGACTGTGATTCCCCGGCTATTTGCGTAATAAATGTCCACATTGGCGCTCTCAGGAGAGTAGAGCGAGTTGCACATGCCAATATACTTTACATTGGGGCATTGTTCCAATGCAGCTTTTCTGAGTTGGGTGGTATAGCTCAGCAATACCGCATCGGCATCGCCAATGCGTGCTGCGATCTCGTTGTCGTCACCTGGTATATCGGAATACAATATAACCTCATTGGCAAAAGAATATAGTTTTTTCTCAGCCGATGGAATCAGGCTTGTAGGCTCTATCGCCACCAATTTTTGAAACATAATGATTTTGATTTTCTATGTAAACTGTTTTGCTTAAAGATAAATGAGTTCTACAAATATAAGGTTTTTACACTGGAATATCAAATGTGAGATCTGTCTGAACTATTTGTAAGTTATACTTTACTAAGTTACAAAATATGATGTTATTTAATCCCCTCCGTACAAATCAACAGTTTGACGGAGAGGATTTTTCAGCATTTTATAATCAACGGGTTCAACTCATCCCCATTCTGACTTTTTCTAAAGCTGGACGCTCACACCCCCCGAGAGCCAGAATCCGGGCTGGGGAATATTACCGAAATCCACGTGGGTTGTGTTGAAGATGTTGTTGGCATGCAGGAACAGGTTGGCACGGCGAAGGGCATAATTGGCCTTCACATCAAGCAGTGCAAATGGAGCGTACTCTATCCGTTCCCCGGGCTTCAGATCTACATACTGCACATAAGATCCCACCCGCTGCTGCCAGCGAAAATGCCACGACAGGGTGAGCTGTTTCACCACCTCGTGATGCAGGCCCGCAGTCACTTTGTGACGCAGATGGTTCAGCGTGTAGTTCGATATCAGTTCATCCTCCACCCGTTCCTGGTCGATGTACATGTACCCGACAGAAAGCGTTCGCAAAGGCTGAGCCGAGCCGAACCAGGAAGCCAGATTGAGGTTCATGCTTGCTTC
>CAZRRC010000179.1:0-2433 GCA_964602395.1 uncultured Proteiniphilum sp.
TTCTTTCGTTCCCTCTTGAGAGGAAACTTCACTCATACAGCGAGTGTAGAACTCCAAATTTAATTGGAGCATATTAGGAGCATATACGGAGAATCACAAGACAAACCCCAGGACGATACAAGCCTAATACTTGTCCGATGCCAGTTTAATATGCTCTTTTTTTTCCTTATTTCTTCTTCCTTTGTTTTTTCTCCTCCGTGAAGTGGATCATCTGTGATTCGATCCCAAATGTAGAAATATAGGCTGTAATCAATGAAAGAAACTGTTCCCCGAAACGTTTTGCTTTTATTTTTCCGAAACCGTGGATTTTCAGCAGGTCTTTTTCTGTCTCCGGCAGATAATTGGCCATTTGCACCAGTGATTTAGTCGATGCAATGATGTATACCGGTAAATTTTCCTCTTTACTGATGCTATTGCGCAGCTGAACAAGTTCACTCAGCAGTTCGGGATGGATTGATTTGAGTTGTTCACCCTTGTTTTCGCGACTATAGGCAGTCATTTTGAAAGCTGGTTTTCTGAACCGGTTCCGTGCCTGGTAATAAGTTTCCACGCTGAAATTATCGGCCGTCGCGCCTATGAGGTGTTTTTTAAGTGCTGCGGCAGTGAAGATGGAGGTGATGGCCTCGTCATACTCCAGTGCATTCGCCCTGTTATCGGTGGTAGCAGCTGACTCCCGCAAGGTACGCAGCAACGTCTCCATTCTGCCGGCGAAATAGGTGGAGGATGCCTGAATCCGTTCCGTAAAAAATGCCGTGTCGACAGGTGTTTGTCGAACAATTTGCTTGAGTTGCATCCTGAATTTGGCGGCTACTTGCTCCAGATCGGTCAGCTCTTTATAGATTTCACCCACAAATGAAACAGTCCCTTCGCTGAAGGACGATTCATTTTCTTTGGTTGCAAAGTACCAGGAACGAGTCATTTGAAGAAGGGGTGAAAAATCGTACAATTGCAGCAACAATATCGTTCTGAATTGTTCCTTTGCCGATAGCAGTTCCGCGGTTACCTGTTCCTCTTCGGGCTTTGCCGAAGAAAAATGTACAACCTGTTCGTCCAGTCCAATGCTATACCGGTTGATCGGACTTTTCAATACCAGGCTCTGTAGCGAACGGCAGCGACTCAGTGCCACATATACCTGACCGGGTGAAAAAGCTTTCCCGGCATCTATGATCGCTTTGTCGAAAGTAAGGCCCTGGCTCTTGTGGATGGTGATGGCCCAGGCAAGCCGCAGCGGGAGCTGTTCGAAGGTGCCGATGATCTCCTCCTCCACCGTTTGATTCTCCGGGTTGGTGGTGTAGCGGATATTCTCCCAGGTCACCAGCGGGACGGTTATTTCATCTGCATCATCCTGACAATGTATGGTAACCACCTCGTCGAGAATGGAAGTGACGGTGCCTATTTTCCCATTGAAAAAACGACGGGGTGTTTCGTTGTCGTTTCGCAAGAACATTACCTTGGCGCCTTCTTTGAGTTCAAGTTGTTGTTCCACCGGGAATGCGTTCTCTGGAAACTCACCCTTCACCACGGCTTTGAACAGATGTGCCTCTGCGGTGATTTTCTCCAATTCGGTGCTGTTGATATTGTCGGCGCTGAAATTATGCGTAGTAAGCGTGATATAATTCTCTTCGGGCGGCGGGTTAAAATGTGGCACAAAGCGACTTTGGAGGAGGCTGAATCCTTCCGGTGAAAGAGCATCGTTCCGCACTTCGTTCAAAACCCGGATAAAAACGTTGTCAGACTGCCTGAAGATCTTATCGAACTCCACATAAACAGGAGGAGCCTCCTGCATGACACGACTGTGAAAGAAATAGATTCCCTGGTAATAAGTCGAAAGTATCTGCCATTCATCCGCCTTGGCCACCGGTGACAGCTGATATAGGTCGCCAATAAAAATCATCTGTACACCTCCAAAGGGGTCGGACCGGCGGTGACGCACATGACGCAGCACCGTGTCGATGGCATCCAGCACATCTGCCCTCACCATGCTGATCTCATCGATCACCAGTACCTCCAGCTCCCGTATTACGTTGCGGCGGGCACTGTTCATCTTCATGCGGGAGATCAGCGCCTCCCGTCCGGCCGGGGTCGGTGTAAAAGGAGTGAAAGGCAACTGGAAGAAAGAATGGATGGTGGTTCCGCCGGCGTTGACAGCAGCCACGCCCGTGGGAGCCACTACCGCCAACTGCTTCGAGGTCTCGGCACGAAACTGTCGCAGGAAGGTGGTTTTTCCTGTTCCGGCTTTTCCGGTGATGAACAGGCTTCTGTTGGTGTGGGTAGCAAATTCCTTTGCGCATTCATATGGAGAGAACCCGGACATATGGTGAGTTTTGTTGTTGACAGGACAAATCTACAAAAAAAAGGCGGGCTTTTTAAGGTAATGTGGCAAGGAATCCGGTTATCATGAGCACATTGATAAAATCAATAAAAAAGGCACCT
>CAZRRC010000180.1:0-2411 GCA_964602395.1 uncultured Proteiniphilum sp.
TGACTGGCTTATCTTTTATTTGTTTAAAAATGATAGCATCAGAATCATTGACTGACTCTTTAAATTCCTTGATACTTCGGTCACTCATTTCGTTTAACTCTACGACAATTCGATTATCGATATCTGAAAGCCAGAAGAGATTAAAGTTGTCATGCGAATTATTTACCACATATGAATTTAGTTCATCCATCACACGATTTAGCTCAGTGTATGAAAATGCCACTTCTTTAATTATGATAGTGTGATTGTTTACCAAGTCGATAAGTTCAGGTTTATCAGCATAGACGCTGTCATCAATATTAAATGGAGTATTTTCAGACTTTTTCATTCCCACTACCAATCGACCTGCTTCGTTAATATAACACCCGCCATACACTTCATGAAAATTACTTGATTCAGCACCAGAGGCGGATATGTTAGTCGAAGATGAAGATTTTGCTAATTCAATGATTTTTTGTTGGATTTCATAATATTTCTCGATAACAGACTCATCCATATTGACTTCAGCGGACACCTTAACAGAAATGAAAGGGAATATTAAACAAGCCACTGCAAAGCAAACTGTAATTTTCGAATAGATATTTCTCATTTTTGATTCTCCTCGTATTATAATTTTGGTTTGGGTGTCGAAAGTGAGGTTTAAGCGATCTGAGTTCTCAATTTAATTTCTATGATTGGATTTTTGATGATGATTAAGCTGAAAGCTTGTTTGTGATGTCGAGAAAACAAGACAGAGAGTGCCTTTACCAGGACTCTCTTAACATTGATCGCCCCGATTTTCAGGGTGAACCATGTTTTTGAGCGCACGAATCCCCGGACGGGTATCTGGTCTACGTGGTATCTTCTTCGCAGGACCGATGGAATCCCTTCCACTGCATTTCTCATCCTTGTGAGTTTTTTATATTCCTCTGTGGATAACTTCCTCAAATACTGAGCTCTGGCTACGGTTTTGGCACTTATCGTGACGACGGCATGCTTTTTCTGGTTTTTTACCCGACAGGCTTTGCGGTTTTTGCAGCTATTGCAATGCTCTTTTAAAAAGAACATGCGATAGCTGTCCTGGTTGGCGTTGTAGGTGGTTTCAACGGGAACGCGCCACTGTGGGCAGTAGCGGACCTGATGGTCCTCTTCGTCAATCAGAAAGTCACCCAGGATGACATCCGGATCTTTCCCGAGCAGCGTTGTGGTGACCAGCCGGATATTGTTCTCCCTGGCGTTCTGGATGTTGTCTTCTCCCCCATAGGCCCCATCAGTTATCAGCGTCACTGGTTCTTCCTGCACGCCAAGTTCATTCACCACTTCCCGGCAGAAGGCTGAATCGCTGTGGATATTTTGCTCATAGCCAAACTGAGTGATGATGGCTCCGTTTTCGTCGATTGTTTCCACGATGTTGCCGACATAACCCTTATGGCATTCTCCTGCTTTTCGGCGGAAAGTAGCGTCGGGATCGGATGGGTTTTGAAGACTGTCCGTCCGGATCTCCTTCTTGTTCTTGGGCTTAATGGAACCATCCTCACCATATTGGGCTTGTTCTTTCAAGACTCGTGTTAATGTCTGATATTCCGGGGTTTCTTTGTAGGACCCGGCACTTGATCTGGCAAGGGATTCCGCATCGGCCAGGGCCTTCTCAAGGTTCAGTTCCAGATCTTCGGTTTTGCTCCGGTATAGGGTGTTATTCTTGTGTCCGTCCTGAAGATACAGGGAAAGTCTTGGTGTCAGTACCTTTTCTCTGCCATCGGCCTGGATCAGCCGTGTCAGATTACTGATACTGGTATAGACGATTTCAAGTCGAGACATCTTTTTGCAGCTGGAAGCGATCATGACACTATCCATTCGTTTCAGCGAAGGATTGATGTCCATGAAATCCACCATTTTTTCAGCCATGGCCAGCATCTCTTCTTTGAGCAGATCCACACCCGTCTCCATTTCATAGAAATAGAGCCGTTCTCTGAATCGGCTCAGTGTCCGGTCGCTGATGGGCTGTTCCAGGTAGCTGGTGGTATTGAGGGCATACTGGTACTTAACATCCGTAAGGATATTTAAAAGCAGCTCATCATCCGTGAGCCGGCACATCTCCTTCAAGAGGAGGGCAGCGACCACAATATTCACCGGAGTATTCGGTCTGGAAAAAGCATTGCTGCTGTAAAGAACAGCAAATCGTTCCTCATTGATGAGAGGAAAAATGGTCTTGGCAAAAGCACCAGCCCAGGAATTCAAAATGAACTTCTTGGTTCTGTCGGTCAACTGATTGAAATTGTCGTCCAAACTCAATTGCTGATGTTTGTTTGCTGAAAAACCCATTTATAAACCCACCTGTTACTAAAAAATTTCTATTATATTTTACCATAACGCATTCAGTCAGACTTAAAGTGGGTTAAATTGCCACTTACATGTTTTGACACCCTAACCAA
>CAZRRC010000181.1:0-2363 GCA_964602395.1 uncultured Proteiniphilum sp.
GCTTTGATAGCGAAAGAACTTGGCGATAAGGAAAATTATGGAATATTGATGGCACACTCCGACAATTACAAGAATCTTTTCGACCCCTCCACCGGTTTCTTCCGAGGAAAGATTGAAGATGGAAGCTGGATAGCCGATTTCGATCCCTACTATCCCTATTTTGCCTATATGTACCGTGAGGCCAATGCCTGGAACTCGCTCTTTTTTGCTCCCCACGACCCCGAAGGAATGATCGCACTCTATCCGAATGCAGAGGCAGTAGATCGCAAACTGGACTCACTTTTCACTGAACCCTGGCGGGGTTACGAGGCACACAACATGACCGGCTTTATCGGTAACTACTGCCACGGCAACCAACCCTCCCACTCCATTCCTTACACCTACTATTTTATCGGGAAACAGGAAAAAGCACAGTGTGTGCTGGATAGTATCATGGATCGATTCTATGATATGGGAGCGGAGAAACTGGCCTATGCCGGCATGGACGATGCAGGAGAAATGTCGGCCTGGTACGTCTTCAACGCAATCGGTCTCTACACCTATTCACCCGCCGATCCGGAATACATGGTATCGGTGCCGCTGTTCGACAAGGTGGAGTTCACCCTGGGTGACAACACCACATTCACCATCCGTAAGGAAGGAAACGGCAAGAAGATTACACAGATTCGGTACGACAAAGAATCGGTTAAGGGTTGGTTTGTGACCCATGATCAGCTGAAAAAAGGGAAGGAGTTAATCATAACAACTGCCAAATAATTACTATATTTGCAGCAGTTGACATCAGGTTGTAACTTACTTTCACCTGGAGTGAGCAGAATTACCATTTTATCTGTTGTAAAATTCCTTGTGTCTTACCTTTGCAAATATGAAAAAGAATTTCGGATTATTGATTTTGTGGCTCTTTGCTTCGCTGGCGTTTACCCAACAGAAGGCGAATTACGATGAATCGAAAGTACCGGCCTATGTTCTTCCAGAACTGCTGAAATGCCAGAATGGAGAGAGGGTCACGACTGCAGAGCAGTGGGAAAAGCAGAGAAGACCGGAACTGATGGAACTGTTTGCCTCTCAAATGTATGGTCACACTCCCGCTGAAAATATTGATGTCTCCTACGAGATCATGACGGAGAACAGGGAGGCTATGGGCGGCAAGGCGACCAGCAAACAGGTGAAATTTACTTTTTCGAATGAAAACAAAAAAATCGAAGCTTTCCTGTTGATCTATATACCAAACAAACCAAAAGGAAAAGTTCCGGTGTTTGTGGGATACAATTTCAAGGGAAACCACAGCACGACCACCGACACAACGATTCTTTATTCTCCTGCCTTCAGTCTGATGAAAGAACCGGGTCATCCGGACTGGGAAAGAGGGAATCAGACGAGCCGATGGAACTACGATTTGATTATCGACCGGGGATATGCTATTGCCACCATGTGTTATCATGATATCTTTCCCGATAAGCCGGAATTGAAAGATCACAGTGTGATTTCCCTTTTTTCCGGATATAATTCTCAAAAAACAGATCCGGCAGAATGGCAGGCTATCGGTGCATGGGCCTGGGGTTCAAGCCGGATTGTTGACTTCCTGGAAACAGAGGAAAAGATAGACACAAAAAAAATAGCAATCATGGGACATTCCCGCCAGGGAAAGGCAGCGCTTTGGGCCGGTGTGCAGGACCCCCGATTCCGTATTGTCATATCCAATGACTCCGGTTGTGGGGGCGCTGCACTTTTCAGGAGAAAATTCGGGGAGACAGCTGAAATCATCAACAATGCATTTCCACATTGGTTCTGTGAAAATTTCCGTCATTACAATAATCAGGAAGAATTACTGCCAGTGGACCAGCATCAGCTGCTTGCGCTCATCGCACCCCGCAAGGTTTACGTGGCCAGTGCAAAAGATGATCAGTGGGCTGATCCGAGGGGTGAATTTTTATCAGCCTACCACGCCGGCCCGGTATACCGGTTATACGGTTTATCAACTATTGGAACAGATGAAATGCCGGAGCTTCATGCACCCATCATGGAAGATATCGGGTATCATATACGGGAAGGAAAACACGACGTAACAGATTATGATTGGGAGTGTTTTCTGGATTTCGCCGATAAACACTTCAACGAATAATTTGTCTCCAAAGGAGCTATTTGCTTGATAGCCAAACACCTATAAAGCAAGAACAAAATTACCCGATCCGGCTCCAGTCGTATCGATTCCCGCCGAGGCGGCTGAGCTGCTGCTTCAAGACCAAGTGCTCCGGCAGCTCTAGCGCTGGATCTTTTTCAATGAGTTGCTCCGCGATCTCGCGTGCACGGTAGAGGATGGCATTGTCGCGCACCAAGTCGGCAATACGTAAGTTAAAAGGGAT
>CAZRRC010000182.1:0-2354 GCA_964602395.1 uncultured Proteiniphilum sp.
TGTCATCTATACTGATGAAAATCACGCCGTCATCCCGCAGCAAATTCGCCGCCAGCCGCAGCCGGGGGAACATCATATTCAGCCAATTAGTGTGGTAGCGCCCCATGGTTTCGGGGTTGGATTTTGTGGTCTGTTGTGTGACTTCTTTGTAACGGGAGATAGGGTCGCGGAAATCGTCCGCATATACGAAATCATTGCCGGTGTTGTAGGGCGGGTCGATATAAATCATCTTCACCTTGCGGAAATAGGCGGTCTGGAGCAGCTTGAGCACCTCCAGATTGTCACCCTCTATGTAAAGGTTTCGGGTGGTAGCCCAGTTGACGCTCTCGTCCTCATTGGGACGTAGTGTCCCGGTAGAGCGTTTTCCAGCAAGCCGATAGCACTCGGTCTTGCCCGACCACTCGAACTTGTATTTTTCAAAATCGTTGTCTATATACTCGCCGCACAGGTTTAAGAGCTTGTCAATATCCAACTTCCCCTCGCTGAAACACTGGGGGAAGAGGGCCTGAAGCTTGTCCCGCTCCGCCTGCTCCATATCCATGCTCTGCCCATTGAATTTGTCCATATAGATTCCCCCTATTCTAATCCAAGCACTCTGTTGTGATAGTGAACATCTTCTTCCTCGGCATCATATATAACATGATCCGTAAAAAAGTTGGAGAACATCGTGTAATCGTAATCATCGTGATCTGTCCATGAACACAGAAACAGCTTCCCAACCTTACGATACTGGAGCAGTTCTTGAATTGGCTCAATGCTACCCTTTCTGCATATCGCATCAATGGGATATACAATAGCAAAATCGTAATCATGATGCATGGTTTTGCTCCATGTTGCGCGAGATGTAAATGCATCAAATACATAGTAATTGTTCTCTAACCTTACAATCTCCCCAGCCTTTGGCCTTTTTGATAATGGCGAAAAGTTGCGGTCGTCAATATTGGCCATTCCGTTTATGCGATATAAAACCTTGGCGTTCTTATAATGCTTGTTAATCAGCGCCATGACCATGTAGTGTTTTTTGTATTGATGTGTTCCGGTTATTAGCATACCGGTTCTATCTGACTTCATAAAATCAGTTATTTTATCAATTGCTTGTTGCTTTCCGTTCATTGTACTGTCCTCCAAACCATTTGATTGGTATCGTTAATTTCACGACCCCTGTTTGTCTGGAACCATCTCCATAATATCGCTAATATCGCATTCCAGCGCCGAGCATATCTTTTGGAGTATGTCTGTGTTCACATTTTCATTTTTTCCGAGCTTTGTAATGGAGGCTGAGCTGATGCCAGCCAATTTCTGCAAATCCTTTTTCTTCATATCCCTGTCAATCAACAGTTTCCACAACTTTTTATAGCTGATAATCAATGTGGTCACCTCTTTCGGATAGCATCTTCACTAAAGATGAGTATACCATATACAACCATAAGGTCACAAGTATAATTATTGCGTTCGCTCGATTCTGAGTTGAAATGTATTGATTTCACACAGTGCAAATGGTATAATTTTCTTAAACTCAAACACAACTCTGCAATTGAAAGAAAGAGGGACACTACACGATGCGTTGACGGTACGGAGGGATAGCTATGGCACAGCACCGTTCGTTTAAGGAATATATAGCGAATCGCTTTTATAACGAGCTGTTTTCAGCAGTTTCGGATTTTTTGCGGGATAACTGCGGAAATCTGAATGTTGCCTCACGGTCCGTGCGTACTGTTGACAATGCGGAACTTTCCGACATTAACGTTAAGCATACTTGCGTGGATAATCTGCCCGGCATGAAAATCGCGTTTGATATTCTGCTGGAGGCGGAATTCGAGATTTCCGAGGCAGATAGGCATACAGACCGTTTTGATGAAAAAAGGGAATGGTTCAAACTCTCCTGTTCCGGCGACCTTTCGCGCAATCTCGACGATTTTACAATTTCCCACATTGAGGAATACAATGTTCGCAATCAGCAGGAGAACCCCCTGTCAGACAGCCTTGTACCAATTATCAAGAAAGAGCAGTTGGAGACGGTTGCTCGTAGTTTTCTTGAGCTTTACTATCCCGAGGCTCTTTATGCCCCGACACCGATTGATCCCCTTGTGCTTACCCAGCGCATGGGGATTTCTTTTCAGCTAAGACATATTACTTCGGATTTTTCCACATTTGGGCAGATATTTTTTGCGGATTGCGAAGCCGAATACTACGATAAAAAAAGCGGCTCCAGCAAGACAATCCCAGTGACGAAAGGGACGATCTTCGTTGATCCCGATGCGTACTTCCTACGAAATCTCGGCTCGGTGAACAATACCATTATCCATGAATGTGTGCATTGGGACAAGCATAGAAAAGCCTTTGAACTGGAGCGG
>CAZRRC010000183.1:0-2338 GCA_964602395.1 uncultured Proteiniphilum sp.
TCATAGGGCCGCTCCCAATTCTGTATTCCTTGAAATTTTCCGCTTCATGATCACACCATGCTAAGTTCAAGTTTGTGTTTTATCTTTTCCCATCCCGGAATGACAGAGTCGAGGAGCTTATAAAATTCTGGGCTATGATCATGATATTTCAGGTGACAAAGCTCATGCGTAACAACATAGTCAATGCACTCTTTAGGCGCTCTGATCAGGTCTGTATTGAGGGTTACTGTGCCCTTGTCTGAAAGGCTTCCCCATCTTTTTTGCATTCGCATAATGGATAGTTTAGGCTGGCCAATACCCAGACCATTGAATTTCTGCCAGCAGCGATCCATGCTCACCGCAAACTGCAGCTGCGCCTTTTCCGAATACCATTGATTCAAAAGTTTCTTGGCAGCATTTGGAGTCGGTTCGCTCCGGGAAGTGATATGAAAAAAGCCACGAGACAATTTCACAGAGTTTTCCGGTCCTTCGGCTAACTTCAAGCGATATTGCTTTCCAAGGTACAAGTGGGTCTCGCCGTTCACGTAACAGCGATCAGGCGTCTTTGGATTAAACTGTTTGAAATAATTCAGCTGCCCGAGAATCCAGCGAGCCCTTTTTATTATCTTTTTTTCTATTAACGCTATGTCTGATTGCTCTGGAGCTTTGACGATAACGGTACTGTCGGGATGTACGGCAATTTCCATCGTTTTCCTGTCACAATACAACAGGCTGAAATCGATGGTTTTTCGGCCGTACACTACAGAGTGCCTGTTGTTATGAATCGATGCCTCCATTATTTATAGCTCCTGTGCTTTGCCACCTGCAGAACCTTCTCGATGATGTCATCCATCTGATCAAGCGACAAATCGATCCCTCTTCCCGTCTTGAGTTCATCATAGAGATAATCGTCGATTTCGTTGACTGCCTCTTTTTGAGCGTCTTCATCATCCCAGAAGTGAACTTTCTTATGTTTTTCCAAAATGCCATGAATTGCAATTGCCGTATCTGCCGCAGCGGATTCAAGGTCTTCTTCACCTAATTCGTGTTTTTCAAGGAAAGGCTTAAGCACACCGAAATAGGCCATGGCATCTTCATTGCCGGAAAGCTTATCCGGAATGTCATCATGCACCTTGCCGACAACCTTGTTGCGGATATCCACAACTTTGTTCAGATAATCCAGGTCGGATATCCTCTTGGCTCTGAAATCTTCAATCGCCTGCTGGATCAGCTTTGAGAACTTTTCGTAAAACGCAGGGTCTTCATCCATCTTTTCGGTAATAACTTTCTTCGTAGCGTGGGCAATCGTATCAGCCTTTGAAGCCGTAGTTTTCTTGGTTTGGTAGACGCCTTGTTCCTCTTTGACCTGATTAAACATTTTGTCGTCAAAGATATTGACCGGCTCGTTCAGCTGAACAACTTCACTGGCTTGAATGTGGGTATCCAGCAGCTTTTTGATCTTTGGCTCATAATCCCGGTAGTCAATGGCCTCTGCATATCGGAGTTTGACAGACGCCTTGAGTGACTGGAATTTTCGAAGATCTGCCTTGTATCTGGACAAGGTTTTCTCATCGGTTTCGGTCAGGAAATTTTCTGAAGAAAGTGCAATGCCAAGGGTTTTCCCGAATTCCGAAAGGCGGCCGTAAAACTCTTCTCTGAGTTCATCATCGGCAAGCAACACTTCATAGGCTTCTTCGTCGTAGGAATGCTTAACCGTTTTGAATAGATCCCAGAGATCGGAATAGCGGCCCGGCAGTTTTTCTATTTCGCTGTTAATGGATGTCAGAGTGCCGACCAAATCGGATTCATCAAACCCTTCAAATGCGCTGTACATGGTAAGCGCTTTGTCCAGCTCACCGAGGACACTTGCATAGTCGACGACAAAGCCGAACTCCTTACCCTCATGAAGCCGATTAACCCGCGCAATTGCCTGAAGAAGTGTGTGCTCTCTTAGTACCCTGCACAAATAGAGGACCGCATTTCGCGGGGCGTCAAAACCCGTGAGCAGCTTATCGACGACAATAAGGATTTCAGGTTCACTGCCGTGTTTAAACTGGTTGATGAGCTGCTTGGTGTATTCTTCTTCACTGCCATAGCGTTTCATCATTTTTTGCCAGAATTTTACGACCTCATCCGTTGTTTCATCATCGGTCTCTTCATAGCCTTCACGCATATCCGGCGGCGAGATAACGACCTCGGAACTGATAATACCTATTTCATTCAGATAAGCATTGTACTTGAGCGCGGAGGCTTTATTCGGGGCCACGAGCTGTGCCTTGAATCCTGTTCCCTGCCAGTTGGCGCGGAAGTGCTCGCTGATGTCAAAGGCTCTCATGTATATGACCTGATCGGCCTTATT
>CAZRRC010000184.1:0-2318 GCA_964602395.1 uncultured Proteiniphilum sp.
TACGACAAATAGTGAATGTCACTAATTTATATCTTTTTCAGAAGTTTCTCCGAATTGCAGCAGGCAGAGTGGGGCAACTGCTTAATTATAGCAATATAGCCAACGAGGTAGGAGTCGATTTGAAAACAATTAAATCCTGGTTCTCCATTTTGGAAACCAGTTTTATCGTCTTTTTTCTTCAACCGCATCATCGAAATTTCTCTAAACGAATTCTAAAAACACCCAAGCTCTACTTTTACGATACGGGATTGGTATGTAACCTGCTCGGAATACGAAAAAAGGAAGAGCTATCCGCTCATTGGGCTAAGGGTGCATTGTTTGAAAATATGATTATTGCAGATTTAACAAAAAGGTATTTTAACCGTTGTATCATACCTCCAATCTATTTCTGGCGCGACTCTTCCGGCAATGAAGTAGATTGTCTGATAGATACCGGCGACAAAATGCAATGTATAGAGATAAAATCGGCTACTACCGTATCGTCCGACTTTTTCAAAGGGCTTGATTTTTATCGCGGTTTAAACGCAGAAGCAGAACCAATTTTAATATATGGAGGCGATACAAACGGTGTTCGTAAAAATGGGAAAATCCTCGCTTGGAATGCTCCGCCGGATTGTTGAACACACTTTTACCCTTGGCTCTTATAGTAAATTTTTGTCTCTTGGAAATCAACAAAATATGAAGAAATTAAAAGTATTAACCGTAGTAGGTACCCGCCCCGAGATTATTCGCCTGGCGTGTGTACTGCAAAAACTGGATGCATCGGATGCTATTGAGCATATATTGGTGCATACGGGGCAGAACTACGATTACGAACTGAACGAGGTGTTTTTTGAGGATCTTGGCTTGCGTAAGCCGGATCACTTTCTGAATGCTGCAGGTAGAAATGCTACAGAGACAGCCGGTCAGATTTTGATTAATATAGATCCGGTTTTGGAGAAGGAGCAACCGGATGCTTTTCTGGTGTTGGGTGATACCAACTCATGCTTGTGTGCCATTGCGGCGAAGAAACGTCATATCCCTATTTTTCATATGGAGGCGGGCAACAGATGTTTCGATCAGCGTGTGCCGGAGGAGAGCAACCGTAAGATTGTGGATCATACTGCCGACATCAACCTTACTTATAGCGATATTGCTCGTGAGTATCTGCTGGCAGAGGGGCTACGCCCCGATAGGGTTATTAAGACCGGTAGTCCCATGTATGAGGTGTTGATGCAGTATCTGCCTAAGATTGAGGCTTCGAATATTCTTGAAACGCTTAACCTTGAGAAGGGTAAGTTCTTTGTTGTGTCGGCTCACAGGGAGGAGAATATCTCTTCGGAGAAGAATTTCTTTAACCTGGTTGAGATTCTAAATGGTATTGCCGAGAAGTACAATTATCCGGTCATTGTGTCTACTCACCCACGCACTCGAAACATGATTGAGAAGAAGGGTGTGAAGTTTCATGAGAATGTGCAGCTGATGAAGCCAATGGCGTTGAGCGACTACAATAAGTTGCAGATGAATGCCTTTGCAGTGCTGTCTGATAGTGGCACAATCTCTGAAGAGTCGTCCATTCTTAACTTCAGGGCATTGAATATTCGTGAAGCTCACGAACGTCCCGAAGCAATGGAAGAGGCCTCTGTGATGATGGTGGGAATGAACCCTGAGCGGGTGATGCAGGGACTTGTACAGTTGCAGGTTCAATCGTTAGGCGAAGAACGCAATTTCAGACCGGTTGCTGACTACAGCATGCCGAACGTGAGTGACAAGGTGGTGCGCATCATCATCTCTTATACCGATTACATTAAGAGGGTTGTTTGGGGTGAGTAAGAAAATCCTGATACATAGTATCGTTTTCAGTCCTGATGGTGTCTCAACAGCTTATTTGTATAATGACATCGCTTTAAAACTTAAAGAGTCCGGGTATGAGGTTGTGGTGTTGACCACCACACCTCATTACAATGCAGTGGCGAGTGAGTTAAAAAAGCAACCTCTTCGGAAAAGGGCACTTGGATTGTATTATGAAAGTAATTTTCAGGGAATAATAGTAAAACACGTTTACCAGAAGAAATATAAAAGTACGATACGAAGGTTATTCGGTTTTTTCTATTGGCATATTGTATCTTTTTTGCTTGCTTTGTTTGAAAAGAAAGTAGATCTCATTTTATCACCATCACCTCCATTGACGATTGGTTTGCTCAATGTGATCATCGCTAAACTGAAGGGTACCAAAGTAATCTATAATGTGCAGGAAATTTATCCCGACTTGTTGATAGAAGAAGGTGGTTTAAAATCAAAGGTTGTCATTTCATTCCTGAAATGGATGGAGAGAATCG
>CAZRRC010000185.1:0-2311 GCA_964602395.1 uncultured Proteiniphilum sp.
TAAAAATAAATACCAAAAAGTGTTGTTATTGTATTAATGAATAACTTTGCAAATTATAGATAGTTGTGAAATTTTAAATTTGAACCAAAAAGCCTTTTAGGAGTAATTGTCTTCTTCCATCACTCAAAACCTTTTTTCTTTAAAAAAATGAGAATAATGAAGAGAAGGCTAAAAAAAACCACAAATGAGTATCAATAGAATATATAAAGACTAAATTATGAAAAACAAAATTGGAAAACGATGGATTTTGCTCTTTTATTTACTTGTATCAATTGGCAGTTCTGCACAAAAAATTGTCGATATTTCTCCCAATCAATTTAAAGGGAGCGATACAGAACGCATTCAGAAAGCTGTCAACAAGGCTTCAAGTACAACAGGAAGCGTAGTTATCCCTGCAAATAATTCTAACGGAACCAATATCTGGTTGTTGGATAGTGCCATATTATTGCCTTCCAATATTAAGGTTGTACTTGAAAATTGTACAATTCAATTATCCGATAGTTGCAGGGACAATATGTTTCGCAGTGACAATGTAGGTTTAGGTATTACCGATCCGGAATGGAATCGTAACATCAGCATAATTGGCATAGGTGATGTTTTATTAAAGGGTGCTGATAATCCTAGAGCTACAGGTGATGGTGCGAGGACGCTGGTTTCTGAAAATCTGCCGGGTCGGGTCAGTTATGGAAGTGATGCAGGAAAGGAGAGCATTAAGCAAAAAGGAGACTGGCGTAATATTATGATTCTAATGGGTTTTGTTGACGGTTTTAAACTGAAGAATGTCAATATTAAAAATGCACATGCTTGGGCAGTCAGTTTTGAACGAACATTGAACGCAGAGATCTCAGATATTACATTTGACTGTCCTAGTTCTCAATTAGTGAATGGAAAAGAGGTATTCATTAGAAACAGAGATGGCATTGACCTCCGTCATGGTTGTAAAAATTTCAGAATTAATGATATTTCTGGCACTACAGAAGATGATTTTATTGCATTGTCAACCCTTGGTCTACATTCAGAGAATAACGTAGGAGGATCATTGAATTCCACTATGGTAACTTCCACAAGATGGAGGGGTCCAGAAGATGATACTGAAAATATTTACATTACAAATATAGTATGCAAAAGTTTAACCCGTGCCATTGCCATTCGGGCAAACGATATAGCCAGTATCAATAATGTGTATATCAATGGAGTAATATTCGAAGGGGGATTTAATGCCATGCTTGTTGGAGGCAAGGGATACGGTAAAGATTCTCAACCGGGTAAAATTAACAATATCCACGCCATGAATATTACTGGTGATGGACGTTCTTTAATCCTAATTGAAGAAGCTATTGCTGATTGCAGCTTCATAAATGGTCTGTACCGAGGAGATGGAGATCGAATTATTATGTACAATATCGATGAAAATAAAACTAAAAATGTTATCTCTCAGAATTTGACAAAGCTGAATAAACAATAAATATCATCATTCCTTTTCCCCGTCCTAACGGGTACGTAAAATAAACAAGTTGGTCGGCGGGATTTATTAATTCCGCCTTCTTCTTATTTTTAGGGAACAACGTTCGGCGTAACCACTTAAACCGCTTCGATTCCTGGTGGCACCACACAAAAAACCACAAAGTGGTTCAATCCCTGAAATTTAAACGTTTCAGGGATTTTTATTTTCTTTCCGCTTTCCCTTTTTTGCCTCAAGAGATTTAACCCATGCTATTAATCTACTAATAAACTATTCCGATTGTCAGCACCCAATTGCATGGCAGGCGGATATGAAAGAATTATTGAAACAAACGAGGCCGTCTCATGTATGATTATGAGAGGATACTTGGCTGGTATCCCTCCGTTACCCCTCCCTTATCCCTCCGTTATCACTCCGTATATGTATAAGGAGATAGCGACCCAATACCCATCCAATACCCTTTTGTTACCTTTGCAGGAAACTACTTCTTCTGTTTTTCAGGGTAGCCAAAGGTTGTCTTGTAAAGCCCGATTAGTGGTGTTTTTTGATTAAAATGAAAAAAGGCCATCTCAAAATTGTTTTGAGACGACCTCTTTCCTAATTTATGATTGTCGATTCTGCCAGCAATGTTATAGTTCCACCAAATCGATATCCTTCAGCGCATGCTTTCCGTATTTATACTGACACAACTTCACCAACAACGTCTTCTTCTCCGCTCCCACAGGATCAATCACTACGAAGTCCATCTTGATGACATCCTGGTCGATTACAACGTTCTTGTCGCGTGTTTTTTGATCTTCCCAGGTGCCGGAATTCACATACAGACAAGCTTCTTTTTTCAGATTGGTA
>CAZRRC010000186.1:0-2303 GCA_964602395.1 uncultured Proteiniphilum sp.
AAAGATACCAAATTTTAGTATTCTTCAATTGAAAATATTTTAACAAGCGAATCGTCTAGATTAAATTCCAAAAATATTCATATTATATGACAATGGTCTCTATTTTCATTTCTGCCAAAAAGTCATATTTTCCTGTTTGGCAAAGATTTTGACGCCTTATTACTGTCAATCCGTGATCAGAAAGCAACCGGGATGCACGTAGAGGCTTTGTTCTGGACATCTTCAATGATCTTCCTTTTTGCATCACTTGTGATTCATAAAGATGGAGGTTGTACTAACTATTTGGTCGGCTTTTTGTTGATATAAATGGATGTTTCACGAATTGAGAACGAGGTTTCAAACTGAAATAGAAAAAAACTAATGATATGAATTTCAATAATTTCACTATTAAGGCGCAGGAGGCGGTACAGAAGGCCATTGAGATTGCGCAGGGAAATAACCAGCAGATGATTGAACCGGTTCACCTGTTGAAAGGGGTGATGCTGGTGGGTGAGAACGTGACAAGCTTCCTGTTTCAGAAGCTGGGCGTGAATGCACCGAATCTGGAACGGGTAGTCGACAGTGAGATTGAATCCTATCCACGTGTATCGGGTGGTGAGCCCATGTTGAGCAGGGAGAGCAATGCGGTGTTTCAGAAGGCGACGGATCTCACCGGCAAGATGGGCGATCAGTTCGTCTCCATTGAACATCTGCTGCTGGCCCTGGTGCAGGAGAACAACAACGCTTCCCGCATGATGCGCGATGCGGGCATCACACCGGCTGAATTGCAAAAAGCCATTGAGGAGTTGCGCAAGGGGCAAAAGGTAACCAGCCAGACGGCGGAGGATACCTACCAGGCGCTGGGAAAGTACGCGGTGAACCTGATTGAGCGGGCTCGCAGTGGCAAGCTCGATCCGGTCATTGGCCGTGATGAGGAGATACGCCGGGTACTACAGATCCTGAGCCGCCGCACGAAGAACAACCCGATCCTGATTGGAGAGCCGGGAACCGGTAAGACGGCCATCGCCGAGGGGCTGGCACATCGTATTGTGCGGGGTGACGTGCCGGAGAATCTGCGCAGTAAGCAGCTTTTTTCGCTCGACATGGGTGCATTGATTGCCGGAGCCAAATACAAGGGAGAGTTTGAGGAGCGACTCAAGTCGGTCGTCAACGAAGTGGTGAAAGCAGAGGGAGAGATCATCCTCTTCATCGACGAGATTCATACGCTGGTGGGCGCCGGCAAGAGCGAGGGGGCAATGGATGCCGCCAACATCCTCAAACCGGCCCTGGCAAGAGGTGAATTGCGTGCCATCGGGGCGACCACACTCGACGAATATCAGAAGTATTTCGAAAAGGATAAAGCACTGGAAAGACGATTTCAGATGGTGATGGTGGAGGAACCGAGTGAGTCGGACAGCATCTCCATCCTGCGTGGACTGAAAGAGCGGTATGAGAATCACCACAAAGTGCGCATCATGGATGAAGCAATCATTGCAGCGGTGCAACTGTCGCACCGTTATATCACCGACCGGTTTTTGCCTGATAAGGCCATCGACCTGATGGATGAAGCAGCAGCGAAGCTGCGCATGGAGGTGGACTCGGTACCGGAGGAGCTGGATGAGATCATGCGGCGGGTGAAACAGCTGGAGATAGAGCGTGAAGCGATAAAGCGTGAGAATGACCAGCCGAAAATGGAGCTGCTGACCCGGCAGATTGAGGAGCTGAAGGCGGAGGAGGCCGATTACAAGGCCAAGTGGCAGTCGGAGAAAGAGTTGATCAACAAGATTCAGCAAAATAAAATAGAGATAGAGAACGCGAAGTTCGAGGCGGATCGGGCCGAACGGGAAGGCGACTATGGCAAGGTGGCCGAGCTGCGCTATGGCAGGATCAAAGAGCTGGAGAACACCATTGAAGCGCTACAAAACGAGTTGCACGTGCGTCAGGGGGCACGGGCCATGATCAAGGAGGAGGTGGATGCCGAGGACATTGCCGACGTGGTGTCGCGCTGGACGGGCATTCCGGTGAGCAAGATGCTCCAGAGTGAACGACAGAAGCTGCTTCATCTGGAGGAGGAACTGCACAAACGCGTAGTCGGACAAGATGAAGCCATCACGGCTGTCTCCGATGCAGTGCGGCGCAACCGCGCGGGGCTGAGTGACCCGAAACGTCCCATCGGATCCTTTATCTTTCTGGGTACTACGGGTGTTGGAAAGACAGAGCTGGCCAAGGCGCTTGCTGAATATCTCTTCGATGATGAAAATATGATGACTCGCATCGACATGAGCGAGTACCAGGAGAAGTTCAGTGCCACGCGACTGATCGGT
>CAZRRC010000187.1:0-2180 GCA_964602395.1 uncultured Proteiniphilum sp.
GCGTTATTGTTGCACAGAATTTACGAGGTGATGCACTGGACGAGAAACTGGCTGAAATTTTTGGCGAGTAAGTTCGTGCAATCACTTCCCTCCTTCTCCTTGCCTCTGCAAAGAAACCGTCCTTTATGGATAATGAAAGGGTAATGGAAGGGTATTGGGTCGTTATCTCCTCATTGATGTACGAGGAATATACGAGGGAAGTACGGAGGGATACCGAACAAGGTAGGGACAAGGTAGGGACATGATAGCAAGAAAGGCCGTCTGATGATAAAACATCAGACGGCCTCATTTTTTGGAACTTGGATAAACGTTACCCGACGGCTATTCAACAGGGTTCATGAAATTCATCAACGCTCTGTCGTGGTTGTGCACTATTCTGCATTCATTGTCAAAATACATTGTCGCGCCGTTTTCGGCCGTATAAGGCTCCCATGCCGGCAGTACACCCTCTACATTGGGATTGCCTGTTTTAATGAAGTTGATCCAAGCTGAACTCATTTTGTCGGCCAGTTTCCAGGCTTCCTCGGTATTGCCTGTCCAGTCGGGTCTCAGGTCGACAGTGTTGAATGCCAAAGGAATGTCCAGGCCATGAAAAGAACCTTTCGATGCATCGTCAACGCCACTTTTCCATGCCAGGAAATACACATACAAGGGTGCGCTTGACTCTGAAGATCTTGCATCTGCGGTGCGGATGGTATAGGGTCTGAAAACCGTGTCAATGGAAAGTAGATCCTGCGGAGTATAATCGGGGTAAGCCTCTGCGAAAAGAGTGATGTAGGTGTCGGTATTCTTTCCATATCTTTCTGACAGGCGTTCTTTGGCCTGCTGCAAGGTTAGATTTTTTTCACCGTAGAATGTGGGCATCATCTCATTCAGCGTAGAACCCATCATGAGGGGAATTTCAGAAGATATTTCGGCAAATCCGGGACTGAATGGTTGCTGGAGCAAAACAACTCCATCGGCAGAAGGTGCAAAGCCAAACATCGTTGCAGATCCGGGTTGCCGTGCTCCGGATATAGATGCGATTGCCTCGTTACCTGCTTTCACAAGAACAGGATAAGCAATCGTATCCAGTTTTTGAACTTCTTCGGGGGTAAGGCCCAACTTTTCAAGTACTGCCGATCCCAGTGCTTGCGATTTCTCTTTGTCCATCGTGTTTAGTAGGGTGCCACTTTGGATAATTGCCTTGTGGAACAATCCTTTTGCTGCCGGCATACATAGGAGGGTGCCCACTTTACCGCCTCCCCCCGATTCGCCCACAATGGTTACATCGGATGGGTTTCCCCCAAACTGGTCAATATTTTTTTGGATCCACTCCAGGGCCTTTACTATGTCGAGCATGCCCACATTGGCCGATTGCGTGTATTTGTCGCCATATGCCGACAAATCAAGAAAACCAAGAATGTTCAACCTGTGATTGACCGATACGAACACGATATCCCCTTTTTTGGCCAGTGCTTCTCCATAGGTCATGGGATCGTTGCTGGCACCCACGTGAAAACCACCGCCATGCAACCAGAGCATCACCGGGCGCTTTTTGCCATCCTTGATACCTTTTGTCCACACATTTACCGTGAAGAGTTCTTTTTCATTTTGGATGGAATCGGGATACCATGGCACAACTTGTCGTGCTACAGGTCCAAAGTCGTTGCATGCAAGCACTTCGTTCCACGCTTCCGGCTCCTGCGGAGGCATAAATCTTTCGGCACGGGCATACGGTATCCCCTTAAAAGCGAAAACACTGTCGTTAAAACTGCCGGATACATCACCTGAAGTGGTGCTGACAACAGGCTCCTGATTGTGGGTTGTCTTAGGGTTGCAACTGGATAAACAAGATCCGGCTACAATGAAAAGCAACAATAGAAAATGTGTAAACTGTCTCATGGTTAATTAATTTGATTTTTTTTAATCATGTAAAAATAAAGCAAATATCTTACGTTACCAATAAACACCGCACTTTTTTCCTGGTATGCTATCGTATGCTCAGAAACGTCATATGCTTATCTCCCTATCCATGTCCATTTTGCCAGATTATACTCAAACGGGCCTTGTTTATGCTTGGATAGCCACCATCTGGAGAATTTTGACTGTAATACCATCAGCGATCAATTAGTTGAATGGAACCCTTTATTGTACAGCCATCTGATATCGAATCGGCTTATATCTGTTACAGACAAATG
>CAZRRC010000188.1:0-2073 GCA_964602395.1 uncultured Proteiniphilum sp.
GACGCCATGGCGCCGATGCCGTAAGCCCCGATCTCCTGTGCATGCTGTGCCATCCAGTAACTCTCTTTTATGCAGGTAGCGCCCACGTGTACAATCACCTTGAACCCTTTTGGGGCGACCGAAATCCATTTTTCAGCCAGTTTCAGTCTTTCTTCCACGGTCAGCATATAGCCTTCGCCCGATGAGCCGTTGATGAATACCCCGATCAATCCGTTTTTCTGCAACATGGTTGCGTAGTCCGCAATGGGACCAAAGTCCACCTCGCCTTTTTTGTCTAAAGGAGTGAAAGGCGCCACGATTAACCCTTTAATTTTTTCAAACTGTTTCATAGGATTTATTTATTAGGTTGTTGTTCTGTCTTCTTCCGGATAAGTAAGTCCCGCTTTCTGCCAGCGCCACCACGGAGAGTTTGCGTTTGTACGTTTCAGGAAAAAAGAGATCAGGGCGTTTCAGAAAGTGAAATTGTCTGCTTCTGTCAAAGAGTCGATCTTTCCCACGTCGATTACGTGTAGATCGTCAGGGATGAAAGCAGTCAGTTTTACTTTGTCGCATACCGACAGATAAAAATCGATGATTGAGAATTTCTCCTTGTATGCTTTCATATAGGATAGAATAGATGGGGTGAGTATGTGAATTCCCGAGAAAGCAAGTTGCTGATAGTCGGTTGGATCGATACCGTGAAAGGGTGATTTTACTTCGCCGGTTTTTTTATTGATCCAGCCCTTCAGGTGGTTGTTGTGATCGAACAGCAGGTAGCGTGATGTCTGTCGTGCACTGCAAAGGAGGGTTGCAGCGGTATTTTTTTTCAGATGAAATTGATACAGATCGTGCAGGTTGATGTTGGATAGAATGTCCACATTGTGAATCAGAAACGGTTTGTTGTCGTCGAAGAACCAGGATGCTTTTTTGATGCCTCCACCGGTATCCAGTAACTGTTCTCTTTCATCGGAAAATTCAATCCGGATATCAAACAGATGGTTCTCCTGTACAAAGTCAATAATTTGCTGACCGAAATGATGAATATTAATGATGATTTCATCAAAACCAGATAGTTTGAGTTTTTCAATGGTGTGCTGCAGCAGGGGTTTCCCGCCGATCGGTACCAACGCTTTGGGTATGGTGTCGGTCAGGGGCTTCAGGCGTGTGCCAAGCCCGGCTGCAAAAATCATTGCTTTCATCTTTTCCGGAATTCCTGTTCCATGTTTTGTTCGCGGTGAATCAGCGATACCCGCACGCCGAATTTCTTTGAGATGTGTTCAGCCACATGCTGGGCAGCGTACACCGACCGATGCTGACCGCCCGTACAGCCAAAGGAGACCATGAGATTTGTAAAGTTACGCTCCATATAGCGGGTTACATGCCTGTCGATAAGGGGATAGATGGTATCCAGAAACGTTGTCATTTCCCCATCCTCTTCCAGAAACTTAATGACTGGTTCATCGAGTCCGGTCACATTGTTATAGCGTTCGTATTTTCCCGGATTGTTTATGGCACGACAATCAAACACATATCCTCCCCCGTTACCCGATGCATCATCCGGGATACCCTTTTTGTAAGCAAAGCTGTAAACACGTACTTCCAGTTCTCTTTTACGGGAGTCGGCGAACTGTTTCAATTCGGTCATCTCTCTCAACAGCTTGCACAAGTAGGGATACTCTACAAAATCATCCTGGAGCAGTTCGCGCAGGTTGTCCAGCGCAAAGGGTACGCTTTGGATAAAATGAGGTTTTTTCTCGAAATAACCTCTGAAGCCGTAAGCCCCCAATACCTGGAGCGTGCGGAAAAGGACAAACTGACGCAGTCGGTAGTGAAAGTTTTCCTTATTTACGGGCTGGTATTTTTGCAAGGAGGCAATGTAACTCTCAATCAGTTCTTCACGTAGTCCGGAAGGAAGGTTTGCTTTCGCTTGCCAGAGGAAGGAGGCCACATCGTAATAGACCGGTCCTTTCCGGCCGCCCTGGAAATCGATAAAGAAGGGATCGCCGTTCACCAGCATCACGTTACGCGACTGAAAATCACGGTACATAAATGTATCGGTCTCCTCTCCCAGCAAGACCTCCGCCAGCTTCTCAA
>CAZRRC010000189.1:0-2034 GCA_964602395.1 uncultured Proteiniphilum sp.
TATAAGTGAAATTGGTTATCTTTGTACGATGAATTAAAATATGAAATGCAGGCTTAAAAAGATACCTCACCTAAGCGGAAACAAAGCATCTGTTTATTCTGTTATAATAGATCAATGTCAAGACACTCTGTTTGAAGTGTTTTTAAAAGAAAATGCGGAGTTACACATGAATGAACTGACAAATATCTTATTAAGAATAAAAACTATGGGACAGAAAGTCGGCATTATAGATGATTTCTTAAAAATTCACGAGGGAAGGTATGGAGATGGTGTATGTGCTTTATATGATGTGCCAAATTCAAAATTAAGGGTTTATTGTATTCGCTACGGTTCGCAAATAATTATTATTGGAGGCGGTGGAATAAAAACAAAACAAACTAGGGCATTTCAGGAAAGTCCTAAACTCACAAAAGAAAACTACTTGATGAGAGAAATATCCAGAGCCATCACTAAAAACATAATTGATAAAAATATTTGCTATTCTGATGATGGTTTAGAATTCGAAGGAGAACTGGAATTTACTATTAAGAAATAACTATTACCATCACTATTACTGTAATCTATTGGAAATTATATAATATGGCAATGAAAGAAAATGTGGACATTATTAGCAAAGTATTGAATTCTGTTTCCCCTCTTGAGGCAAAAAGAGTAGAGACGAGAATGATGATTGCTTCTAAAATTTCCAGAGCCTTAAAAGAGAAGGGA
Source organism: uncultured Proteiniphilum sp. (assembly GCA_964602395.1). Classification (GTDB taxonomy): domain Bacteria; phylum Bacteroidota; class Bacteroidia; order Bacteroidales; family Dysgonomonadaceae; genus Proteiniphilum. Next base: position 709 of record CAZRRC010000189.1, read on the forward strand.
TGGAAGAAAAAAGATTTGATGAACGCAATGGGAAAAAAGAATGCATCTGAAATTACCCGTTGGCTTAGTGGTACCCATAACTTCACTTTAGATTTACTCTCTGATTTAAGCTCTGTGTTGGGAATTGAGCTATTAAATGTAGCAGAACAAATACATGAACCAGTTACACATGTCTATCACATTACCGTGAAAAGTGCATCATCTATCGGATATAAAAATCCATTCCATAACGAGATTGTAAATCCCTTATATTCTTAGTGTATCAAAGTAAACCAGAATAATGGATAATAACAATATTTCTTTCAAAATAGATACAATCGAATTGCTTGATTATTCTTTATCTGGTAAGGATAAAGAGATTCCTCATGAAGCTGTTTTTAATTTTGACATCAACATTGAACATCGATTTGACATACAACACAACCGGATTGTTGCAATTTCGAACTTTAAGATTTTCATTGAAGGTATAGAAGGTGATGTTGGAAGGGCAAGTGTAAGTTGCATTTTCAATATATTAGAGATGAGTAAGTATATTGACGGTAATGACATCACAATACCGAGTGAATTTATTACTACTATAAATTCATTGTCTTTATCAACAAGTAGAGGAATTCTATTTATGTTATTTAGAGGCACATTTTTACATAGTGCAATTTTACCAATAATCAATCCCTCGGATTTTAAAAAAGAATTGAAATAACTATCTGAAATATATTTATGAATGCGAGATAGTTTCAGGTGAAAATAAAATATGGGTACACTGTTATCATTTGTCGTCGTCTTGGTTTTGTTGCTTGCAGCAGAACTTTTTTATTTCCGTATCGCCGACCGGTTCAACATCATTGACAAACCAAACGAGCGGAGCTCGCACAACTACATCACCATAGGGGTGGGGGAATAATCTGGTGGGTGGCGGCACTGCTGTTCCTGCTGTTCCATTTCTCTTCCCTGGGGTTGTGGTTCTTCACAGGTATAACACTGATAGCGGGGGTGAGCTTCGTGGACGATATCGTGGGCCTGGGACAGCGGGTGCGCCTGCTGTTTCACCTGCTGGCCATGAGCTGCGCTTTTTACCTGGCGGGGGTGTATGGCATCTATCCCTGGTGGGCGATCGTCATAGGGTATATCATATTCATCGGTATTGTGAATGCCTATAACTTCATGGATGGCATCAACGGGATCACGGGCCTCTACAGCATCGCGGTGCTGGCATCGCTGCAATACGTGAATCTGACATATGGCAGCTTCGTGCATCCGGACCTGATATGGTTCCCGATGCTGGCGTCGGTGGTGTTCCTCTTCTTCAACTTCCGGAAGAGGGCACGG
>CAZRRC010000190.1:0-1965 GCA_964602395.1 uncultured Proteiniphilum sp.
GCAGCAGGATTGATCATGGCGATTCTCGGTGGATCGGTATTGCCACCACTGCAAGCCTCGATCATTGACCTGAACACAATCGGAGATAATTTTCCTGCTGTAAATGCATCCTTTATTCTGCCTTTTATCTGCTTCGTAGTGGTGGCTTGGTACGGTGCACAAACCTATAGAAGAAGCAGAAGGGTATATTCATAAACTCAAGTAATGAATTCTATTACAAAATACGTATCGAACTTATAAAATGAATATTGAATAATTAACCACGTACTATTAAACATTTTATTAAAATATGAATTGTGCTCGAGCACAATTTTCTAATAATCCGTATGAATATATAATAAATAGACTATGTCATTGATTATTAATATTATTCTTAATATTACGCTGAAATGAATATCAAATATAAAATAGTCACGCTGTTTTTTCTCTTTATCGTCCAGGTAGGTTTTACACAAAATAAAACGGCCTCAACCTGGCAATCAAGCCATGTTTATATGGATGAAAGCGGCATGCTGACCTACACTCCCGATAAGCAGGGCAACACGATCCCTGATTTCAGTCGTGTTGGATATCATCATGGAACAAAAAGCATCCCATGCTACCCAGTGGTAAAGATAATTACTCCCGTAGAGGGGGATAACTGGGAAAATATTCAAATGGCTATCGATGAAATCTCAAAAAACAGACCCGGCAAAAACGGACACAGGGGAACAATCTTGTTGAGCAGAGGCGAATACCAGGTCTCCAAAAGCATTGTTATTTCAACCAGTGGAATAGTCCTGAAAGGAGAAGGTGATAACGTAAATGAAACACGGATTATTGCTACGGGAAGGAAGAGATATCCACTCATTGAAATTAAAGGAGAAGGAAGATACCAGGAGATCATCAACTCACGCGTAAAGATTACGGATGAGTTTGTTCCTGTCGGATCGCATTCTTTTCGTGTAACATCAGTCGATCCGTTCAAAATTGGCGACCGAATCATCGTGTTTCGCCCAGGAACGACTCAATGGATTGAAGCCATCCGAATGAACCTGATTGCTGAAAGACCGGGTACGCGTCAATGGAAAGCAGATGAATATAATCTGGCTTTCGAGAGAGAAATCACCGGAATTGAAGGTAATTGCATCTTTATTGATAATCCCATAGTGATGCAAATGGAAAAACAATACGGTGGAGGTGAAGTTTATAAATATAGATTCGACGGACGCATTCAAGAAGTGGGTGTTTCCGACATGTATCTTGAATCTGAGTATCAAACTGAAGACGATACCGAACACGGATGGATTGCAATTCAGTTGGACAATGCCGAGAACTGCTGGGTCAAAAATATTACGACGGCAAATTTCGGTTATTCGGCTGTAAGCTGTGAGCGCTTTGCGAAAAACATCACCGTGACCAATGCACGCTGTTTTGATCCAAAATCTCCTCTCACAGGAGGGATGCGTTACTCCTTCAATAACAACGGTCAGCAAAATCTATTTATGAATTGCCTGAGTAGAAACGGGAGGCATGACTACGTCACAGGTGCCCGTGTTTGCGGCCCAAATGTGTTTTATAACTGTGTTTCAATCAATGCTTTTTCGGACATAGGGCCTCATCACAGGTGGACCACAGGCACTTTGTATGACAATGTGGTTACAGACAAAGAGATCAATGTTCAGGACAGGGGAAATATGGGAAGCGGACATGGATGGGCCGGCGTGACCCAGGTGCTATGGAATTGTCGTGCCAATCGTGCCACAGTACAAAAGCCATGGGCATCGGGCAACAACTATAATATCGGAATGAAGGGCAATCACTATCCGGGACATTTTAAAGACCGGGAAGATGGAGTGTGGGAAGGACTAAATAAAGACAATTTAGAGCCTCGTTCATTGTACCAGGCTCAATTACAAGCGAGAAGGAAAGAGAAATAAATTATATATGTATGAACACGTATTGGGAGAATTTTATGAATGCTTA
>CAZRRC010000191.1:0-1887 GCA_964602395.1 uncultured Proteiniphilum sp.
TACAGGAAGAAAATAGTCGCTCCGGCGATACTGATCACCGCACCGATCACCTGACGGGCGGTGATTTTTTCTTTGAATAGGATGGCAGATGGTACAATAATGAAGATGGGTGTCAACGCCATCAGTGCCGAAGCAATCCCTGTTTCGGTATGTTGCACCGCATAGAGCGACAGGGCTACACCGACGAAAGGACCGAAAATTGCTCCTATGGTAATCCCCGTCATCCCCTCTTTGTCGCGGGTAGCCAGAAAAACCCGCTTCCACCTGCCCATAATAGTAACCAGCAGGACAAAAGAAGCAAAACCGAAGATGGCGCGAATCTGTGTGGCCGCCACCGCATCGTAATCGCCCATCCCCTTTTTACTGAGAATCAGTCCGACCGCCTGTCCCAATGCGCCCCCCAGTGCATATAAAAATCCCCGTAGCGGCACATTCAGCTTCAACCCTTTTCCTGCCACCGCGATCATGATTCCCGTCACACTCACCACAATACCCAGTATGCTCTTGGGTGACAGGATCTCATGCAGGAAAAACCATCCAATGACAGCTGTGAGCATGGGTGCCAGGCTCATGACCAACTGAGAAGTACGGGACCCGATGAGGAGATAAGATCTGAATAAAAACAGGTCTCCCAGAAAAAAACCCACAATGCCCGAGATACCCAGCCAAAACCAGTTATAGGGCGTGGCATCCATCGGAAAAAACATGCCACGCGTAAACAGGGTGGTAGTTCCCAGGAAGAGGATTCCCAGAAAGATCCGAATGATATTCACCGACAGCGATCCCACCCGCCGTCCGGCTTTCTCGAAAAAAATGGCGCTCATTGTCCAGCAAGCCGCCGTCAGCAAAGAGGCAATCTCTCCAATGTGAGTTTGAAGAAGCATGGAAGAGGTCGTCTGTTTTTAGGGTTCCACCACAAACGAAGTGCAAATGTAATATCTGTAAGCCGATTTATTCATTTTTATTTCGAAAATTACTATTTCCCATTATTATCTTATGGTTATTACTTTATAATAATTATCTTTACGTAATGATACACAGCAGAATTTAAGAACGATGAAAAAGATTACCAACCCATTTATCACCAGTGGTTATTTATCGCCACATTATTTCTGTGACCGAAAAGAAGAGACGAAAGAGTTAATCGGGAACATTGTGAACGGCAACAATGTGGCACTGATTTCTTCGCGCAGAATGGGAAAAACAGGACTCATCACCCATTGCTTCACAAAACGTGAAATAGCAGAAAAATACTACACATTCTTTATTGATATCTATTCAACCGGCTCCATTCGTGATTTTGTTTTCACGTTAAGCAGGGAGATTGTGGAGCGACTGAAACCATTTGGTCAAAAAGCAATCGAGACATTCCTGACAATTGTCAAGTCGTTGCAGGCCGGAGTCTCGTTCAACGTGATGGGAGTACCGTCATTTAATGTGAAACTGGGCGACATAAGGTCTGTGGAGACTACGCTGGATGAGATTTTCCAGTATTTGAACCAGGCAGGAAAACCTTGTTTGGTGGCAATCGATGAATTTCAACAGATTAACCATTACAGCGAAAAGAACGTGGAGGCACTACTTCGCACCCACATACAGCAATGCCACAATGCACGTTTCATCTTTGCAGGCAGCCAGCGTCACATTCTGGATAAGATCTTCACAAGCCCTTCACATCCATTCTATCAAAGTGTATCCATACAGCATCTTGAAGCCATCTCCATGCAAGAATACATACAATTTGCGATGGATCACTTTGAGGAAAACGGTAAATATATCTCTCCAGATATGGTGGAATCGGTTTACAGACAATTTGAAGGCATCACATGGTACTTGCAAAAAATATTGAACACGCTCTTCTCGATGACTCCCGCTGCAGGCAAAGTA
>CAZRRC010000192.1:0-1826 GCA_964602395.1 uncultured Proteiniphilum sp.
CCCACTGATGCCACTCCAGGGAAGTAGCCGAAGGCTTTCTTATACGAGTACTCGGCATCCTTCTTGCCGGCGGGTATGCACTGGTGGTCGAAGTCAAGGTCTATGCAGTCTCCTCCCGTGAGGTAGCAGCCAAGCAATGAGGCGAAGATGTCTCCGTGGCTGAAAGCGAGAAGCGTGCCGCGAGGGCCGAGGGTTCTGTCGATGACATTCCGTACGCCGGACTTGTCGAATGTCTTGAAAATTGAAAATAAACCGCCGAAAGGGTTGATATTGTCGGATTTTGTCTGTAATTTCGCCATGTCAGTGATAACACTTTTATTTGTAATGCAATCACTAAGTTAGGTGAAATTTCTGACATTGTCAAGGCCTGGTAAGCCTTTGTTTATCAGGCCGTTTGACAATCTTTTACGAAAAATGTTGCGGGATTAAGGATTTAGTTTTTTACGACCAAGAGAAAATATACTGGAATATCCAAGACAAAAAAGAATGACAACCTATCGAATATGAAAATAAACAGTTTATATTTGTGTTCGGGGTGCGTCGCACTTCAAAGTATAATTCACGACTCAAACTTTATTAATATGAAGAAATGTTTTTTGCTTTTCCTGTTGGGTGCGGTCTGTTTGGTAAACGGCAATGCTCAGAATGATGTAGAAAGTACTGGAATTGAAATTGTAACCAAGTTGGATAAGCCCTCAATCCCATTCAATGAGGATGATTTGTGCGGGTATCTGCTGGTCTATTTCAAGGATCAGGACCAGTCGGCCTATATGGCAATAAGCAACGACGGTTATACCTTTACAGACATTAATAATGGAAAGCCTGTGTTCTTAGGCTATGAACTGGCCGAACAGAAGGGTGTACGCGATCCCCACATAACTCGAGGGCCGGATGGCGCTTTTTATCTGGCCATGACTGATCTGCACATATTCGGTCAGCGAGCCGGTTACCGAGATACAGAATTTGAGCGTCCGGCCGAGAAATACGGATGGGGTAACAACCGCGCTCTTGTCCTTATGAAATCATACGACCTCATACATTGGACTCATTCAGATTTCCGTGTTGACAAAGCCTTTCCGGAACTTGGAGATATTGACTGCTCATGGGCACCGGAGACGGTATATGACCCGGTGGAAAAGAAAATGATGATTTACTTTACCATCAGGTACAACAACAGGGAATGCCATCTCTATTACTCATATCCCAACGATGATTTTACAAAGCTGGAGACAACTCCTGTAAGAATAACTGACATAGGTGGACTTGACGGAGATATCACAAAGGTAGGAGACAAATACCATCTGTTCTATGTCTCTGGAGCCAAGGTGCTCCATTCAGTTTCAGACAGGATAAACTCAGGTTATCCTATAGAAACAGGACGCATTGATCCCGAGAAGGTTTCGACCGAGGCTCCGAATGTCTTCAAGCGGCTTGGCACCGACAAGTATGTGCTTATGTACGATGTCTATGGTGCCCGTCCAAGCAATATGGGATTCAGCGAGACAACAGATTTTGTGAACTATGAAAATCTGGGTCACTTTAACGAGGGCGTTATGAAGACTACAAATTTCACCAGTCCAAAGCACGGAGCCGTCACATACCTTACAAAGAAAGAGTTGGAGTCAATCAAACAGCATTGGAACATAGAACCACTTTCCAAATAGTATGTAGAACATTTGCAACTATTTGAAAATTAATCTATTCGCTTTAATATTTGGCACACGAAGGCTAGTTTTTCCGGCACTCGTTTGCATATTTTTTCCCGGAGAAATCAGCAAAACCTCGATAAAGATAAAAGAACTATCAGCGAACACATCAGCAATATC
>CAZRRC010000193.1:0-1799 GCA_964602395.1 uncultured Proteiniphilum sp.
AAACAAATTGAAGAGGCAGCCAAGAATCTATTAAAATTAAAAGAAAAGATAAATACCGACAAAATGGGTGAACCCTCTTTCTTGATGGTTATGACTGGGGGCGAGTATGCATATAAACGTTCTGATGGAGTGTTAATAGTCCCGATCGGATGCTTGAAAGACTGAAATAAACTACACCGGCCGCACATTCAGAAACCCGAAGTCGCTCGAATATCATGAAGTGATAGCAAAGAGGATTTAATACGAAAAAGTCATAGAGGGGACAAAGCAATAACACAAAATTTAACTAACTTCGGGCTCAAATCTGATTATCGATTACAAATAAAAAATAAATGACGAAGGAACAGGAGAGAGATGAGTTGCACAGAACCATCTGGAGGATTGCCAATGATCTGCGTGGAAGTGTGGATGGTTGGGATTTTAAATCGTACGTGCTTGGAATGCTGTTTTACAGGTTTATTTCCGAGAACCTGACAAATTATCTCAACAAGGAGGAGCAACGTGCGGGTAATATTGATTTTGACTATACGAAAATCGAGGATGAAGATGCAGAATATGCAAGAAATGAAACCGTTTTAGAAAAGGGTTTCTTTATCCTTCCTTCGGAACTGTTTGTGAATGTAAACGGCAAAGCAAAGAGCGACGACAACCTGAACGAAACGCTGAGTACAGTTTTCAAGAATATAGAGAATTCGGCCAAAGGTACTTCCAGTGAAGACAGCATGAAGGGCCTCTTTGATGATATCGACGTGAATAGCAACAAGTTGGGCTCCACAGTAAAGAAACGCAACGAACTGCTTGTAAAGATCATGGATTCCATTGCCGGCTTAGGCTTGGGTGATTATAAGGACAACAACAACGATACTTTTGGTGATGCATATGAATATCTAATGACCATGTATGCGGGAAATGCCGGTAAATCGGGTGGGGAATTCTTCACACCTACCGAAGTATCCGATTTGTTGGCAAAAATAGCTGTTGTGGGTAAAAAACAAGTCAACAAAGTATATGATCCTGCCTGCGGATCCGGATCGCTGCTGTTGAAATTTGCCAAAGTGTTGGGCAAGGGAAATGTACGTCAGGGATTCTTCGGACAGGAAATAAACATCACCACCTACAACCTTTGCAGGATCAATATGTTTCTGCACGATATCAATTACGAGAAATTCGATATAGCCCATGGCGACACACTGAGGGAGCCCAAACATTGGGATGACGAACCTTTCGATGCCATCGTCTCCAATCCCCCTTACTCCACCAAATGGGAAGGAGATGACAATCCAATACTGATAAACGATCCACGTTTTTCGCCCGCAGGAGTGTTAGCCCCCAAGAGCAAAGCCGATCTTGCTTTTACCATGCATATTCTGAGTTGGTTGTCCACTACCGGAACAGCTGCCATTGTTGAATTTCCCGGAGTGCTTTACAGAGGCGGTGCAGAACAGAAAATCAGGAAATATCTGATCGACAACAACTATGTAGATGCAGTACTCCAACTGCCTCCCAATATGTTTTTCGGTACCAGCATAGCCACTTGTGTGATTGTATTGAAGAAGAGCAAAAAAGAAAACAAAACCCTGTTTATTGATGCTTCGAATGAATTTGTACCAGCAGGCAATAAAAACAAGTTGGGTGAGGAAAATATCGAGACCATTCTCAATGCCTATATCGAGCGAAAAGATATCAACCATTTTTGTAGCTTAGTGGACAATACTGCGATTGGCGAGAACGATTATAATCTGTCGGTGAGCAGTTATGTAGAGAGGGAGGATACCCGTGAGGTCATTGATATTGAAAAG
>CAZRRC010000194.1:0-1797 GCA_964602395.1 uncultured Proteiniphilum sp.
AAGAGGTACAACAAAGATCATCGAAAAAATCATTCACTGAGTTTCTCCTCAGCTCTCCCAACGTGTGGGAAGTAAAATAAATGTGCCAATGTGCTAATGTGCCAACATGCTAATGTGCCAACATGCTAATGTGCCAATTTAAATTATTAAATTGGCACATTATTTTTTTAGTCTAATTGGCTCATTAACTCCTCCTTCGTTTCATTTCCGTGCGGATCATTTTCAGTTCGCGGCTACTTTGTCCTTTTACCGAGGAATTTTCCTCGGCACGGCGGAAAAGGTAGGGCAACATGGTTTTCACCTCTCCATAAGGAACATATTTCGCCACGTTGTAACCCTGTTCTGCAAGGTTGTATGTAATATGGTCGCTCATGCCATAGAGCTGGGAGAAGTAGATACCAGGGTGGTTTCTCGGCAGCTCACGGGCATCGATCAGGGATGCGAGCAGTCTGGTACTTTCTTCGTTGTGCGTGGCCACCATGAAGTCGATGCTCTCCAAATGATCCATGAAATAATGGATGATATGGTTGAAATCGTAGTCGGTCGACTCTTTATCGGGCTGTATGGGAGAAGGGTATCCTTTTTCAACTGCACGGGCACGTTCTTTTTCCATATAGGCACCCCGCACAATCTTTAACCCAAAATGGAAACCACCCTCCAGCGCCATCCGATGGTGCTTTTTAATCCGTTCCACGCTATCGTGCCGGTACATCTGATAGGTATTTTGCACAATGGCTTTCTTCTTGTTATACTGTGCCATCAGCCGCATCACCATCTCATCCAGCACGGGCTGTATCCAGGTCTCCTCGGCATCAACCATCACCGGGACATCCAGTTCGTAACCGCGTCGGAAGATTGCATCGACCCTTTCTTCCACCTGCCGATACTCCGCTGCTTCCACATCGGTCAGCTCACTCCCGCTGCTCACCTTCGCCAACAGGTCGAAACGGGCCACACCGGTGATCTTGAAGACACTGAAAGGCACAGCGGGGTTATTCTGCGCAAACTCAATGGTGCGGATGATCTCCCGACAGGTGGCATTGAACGCCGCCTCCGATTCTTCCCCCTCCTGCGCATAATCGAGTATGGAAAAGACACGACGCTTTGCAAGCCGGGCAATGGTCCGGCTACAATCTTCGATGGACATCCCCCCCACAAAATGGCTGTAGATTGTTTTTCGCAAAATATCCTTCACCGGAAAACGGATGGCCATGGCAAAACCGACAAGCTGTTTTCCGATGTGTACCAACGTTTTGTTGTTCATGAGTCTAAAAAGCTGATAAGCCTGTCTGAGGCTGGCATTCGATTGATTGCGAAAGGCAACCTCTGTGTTCTCAAAGTTCAGGATGTGGTTTTTTTCTGGTAGCATGTGCGTTTATGTAAAAGATTTTATACAAAAATAAAAAAAATTTGAATTCCCTGTTTCTAACTTTCTGAAAAAACGGGTTAAACGATCCCGGAATCGGTTTTTTTTGATATATTTGCCTCATACAACAGAATCACACAAAAAAAACAAATTATGCCGAAAGGAATCTACCAATTGCCACCCATAAAGAATGAACCTGTCAGGAGTTACGCTCCAGGATCGGCTGAAAGGGAAGCGCTGAAAAACAAGCTTGCTGAACTCAACAAAGGCGGTCTCGACCTGCCAATGGTGATTGGCGGCAGGGAAGTACGTACCGGTAATCTCATGGAAATTCGTCCCCCACACAACCACAGTCACTTGCTGGGACATTATCACCAGGGAGATCAAACCCATGTGCAGATGGCCATAGAGGCGGCCCTCAAAGCCAAACC
>CAZRRC010000195.1:0-1269 GCA_964602395.1 uncultured Proteiniphilum sp.
CGCAGATGGCATGGCCAAGTATCCCTACATCCGCGAAGCAAGAAGAATCAAGGCAGAATTCACCGTACTGGAGGAGCATGTAGGCGCCGATAACCGAAAACTGGTAGCCGGCGAAATTGAAGGCAAGAAAGCTGCCAGTTTCTACGACAGCGTGGGAATTGGGTACTACCATATCGACCTGCATCCTAGCTCACGGGGTAACAACTACATCGATTTTGCTTCACTCCCCTTCGAGATACCCCTCGGAGCATTGCTTCCACAGCGAATGACCAACCTGCTACCCGCCAACAAGAATATTGGTACCACACACATCACGAACGGTTGCTACAGATTGCACCCCGTGGAGTGGAGCATCGGTGAAGCAGTGGGATGTCTGGTTGCCTTTGCAGGAAAGAAGAATGTTCCTTTCCGGGCTGTGCGTGAGAATCAGAACCTGCTTCAGGACTTCCAACGAGAGATTGAGAATCAAGGCATTGAAACAAAGTGGCCAAAGCAATAAAGATATGAATTTCAAACAGATACGTTTTTTTTCAATCTTCCTGTTGTTGATTGGCTCAGTGACGACGCTTCATTCTCAGACCCGGTGGTACGATGGAGACCTTTTCCCGCTATTGGGTAAAACTAGCGAGGATACCGAAACACGCTACGAACGCCTCCCCGCATCACTAAAAGAGGTGAGTCGACCTCCCGTATGGCACCTGGGAAAGAATACATCGGGACTGGCTCTCCGCTTCCACAGTAACAGTACGCAGATTTCTGCCAGATGGAAACTATTGGAAGATGTGAACATGAACCACATGACCGATACCGGTATTAAGGGAATCGACCTCTATGCATGGAATGGAGAACGGTGGCAGTTTGTCAACACCGGACGCCCCACAGCCAAAGAGAACGAACAAGTTATTATTTCCGGCATGACACCCGTTGAGAGGGAATATATACTTTACCTTCCCCTCTATGACGGCGTCACAGCCATCTCCATTGGCATCGACTCACTTGCTACTATCGGACAACCCCTTCAAAGCATTCCAACAAGGGAGAAGCCGGTTATCTGTTACGGCACCAGCATCACCCAAGGAGGTTGTGCCACACGTGCCGGCATGTCATATACCAACATCTTGAGTCGAAAAATGAACAGGGAAGTGATTAACCTGGGATTCAGCGGCAACGGTCAGCTCGATTATGAGATTCCAGAACTGATGAGTCGGCGCACCGATGCCGGTCTCCTTGTCCTCGACTTCATACCCAACGTCAACTTGACTCAGATTA
>CAZRRC010000195.1:1279-1736 GCA_964602395.1 uncultured Proteiniphilum sp.
AAAGAGAAAACAGCGCATTTTGTAGAGACCCTCTGCAAAAACAACAAGAATATCCCGGTTCTCTTTGTGGAGTCGATAACCTTCCCCCACTCCCTCTTCGACAATTACATGTTTGGGGTGGTATCCGAAAAGAACAAAGCTCTAAAGGAAGAGTATGAGAAACTACGTGCAGCGGGATATGATAACCTCTATTATCTATCAACAACCGACTTGATAGGTCAGGATGGCGAGACCACCGTCGATGGAATTCATTTGACAGACTTGGGATTTGTCCGAATAGCGAATGAGCTCTATAAAAAAATTGTGGAGATTGCACCCTAACAGGGTGTAACCTCCACAATCCACAAGAGGACTATCGCACACCTCTCACATTTTATTCATAATCTGCTTGAAATAATCGATTGATGCTTTTATTTCAGGCAGATTGTTTTCCCAATTTGCTTCATATTCAATGGTG
>CAZRRC010000196.1:0-1553 GCA_964602395.1 uncultured Proteiniphilum sp.
TGATATGCCGGGGACTTTTCTTTTTTCCCGGAGGCAATCCAATTGTATTGTCGTAAGCCCATGCCGTATCAAAATAATAAAGGCCATGGTCCAAGGCATAGTGTAGCATTTGTTGAGCCTGCTCATCACTGTCCATATGGCAAAACCTCGATCCCAAGCCGCAAAGTATACGGGGTACAGGTACCCCTGTTGAGCCAAACATAACAGTCGGTAAATTCTTGGAATCAAAAGAATAACCTGGTTTCTGCGTTGGGTGTAAGATGGAACAGGAAGGTAAAATTCCTGTACCTGAGACCATCAAACCGGCGCCAATAGCACCTTTTAAAAATTCGCGACGACTTAATTCATTCTTTTTCATATTCATTATGGGTGTAATTTTTTAATCACCGTATGGCATGAGCTTCCGTAAATTCAACCTTCGTTCCATCCTCATTTGCCAGATTCAACAGCCATCTTTTTCCTTTACCAACTGCAGGTTTTGCAAGCTTATTGTTTCCCTTCCGTTCTTTCAGGGTATAAATTGTTTCCTGCATGTCTTCAACCAATAAACAGGGGTGACTAAAATTGATGTCATCCGACGGGTAATGTTCAATATTTTCAACACAGTCAGGCAATTGAAGATAATTCATCTCTACTTTTTCCTGATGACTTTCCGGATATCGCCACAACTCTTTGCATCCCATTATACCGACCCAGAATGGATCTTTATCCAGCACTTCGTTGCAATAAAGTCCCACGTGGTGGATGCGTTTGGATATTCTCCTTTCCGATAGATATTTCCCCTTTGATAAGAGATGCAATGAATTTTTTCCAAATTGCATGAACTCCACGGGCACTCCATGCGAGTCATGCACTAAAATTACTTTGTTCCCTGCTCCATCTTCTGTAACATTCGTAGGCACTTCCACCCCTTTTCCCTCGAGGTATTCCCGCATTTGCGCCACATCTTCGGTTTCAAATGAAACAGCAACCAAACGTGGTTTCCCCTTTGCATCTTTGTCTTCAATAAACTCAATAAACTGGCGGTCGTTCACCTTAAAAGAAATAATTTTTTCCAAGTCAGAGGAATAGGAGAAAGCCTCATCGAATCCCAGAAATTCGCCATAATACGCTCTGGCTATTTGGAAATCGCTCACTAAAAAGGACATTTTAGCAATGCCCCAAACCGGAGGTCTTTCCGCTTTCTGTGCAGTACCCACAGGAATAAAAGTTATACAAGCTATTGTCAGGAATAATATCCTTCTCAGATCATGTTTCTTCATGTGATGATAGTTTTTAATCAAAATGTTATTTGAATTAGCAACTTTATTTAATCAAATCAATAATTGCCAACACCCCGGTATAGGAGATCAGGCAGGAGAATACAAACGCGGTTATCAATCCCACGTTCATCATGATGCCTGCCTTATGTTTCTCCATCATTTTTTTATTGTTTATCAAGAAAATAATACCCCCGACTACGACTGGCAGGATAAAGACATTGACCACCTGAGTCGTAATCTGGGCAGCAATGGGATTGCTCCCCAGAACAGGGACTAACAGGCCTATTACGC
>CAZRRC010000197.1:0-1134 GCA_964602395.1 uncultured Proteiniphilum sp.
ATCAAAAGAACAACGGTTACAAGCTTTACTGGATTGCCATAGGGAAAGAAGACTTTTTGTATCAGACGAATGTTGATTACAGGAGCAAACTCGATTCAATGAACTTCAATTATGTCTACCGGGAATCGGAAGGAGGACATACCTGGCGAAACTGGAGAGTCTACCTGGCAGAATTTCTACCGATGCTCTTTAAATGATTGCCAGCAAGCTTTTCGATTCCATTCTTTTATATAAACCATAAACAGCATGAAATTTCCACCATTTTATTGTACGATTTTCATTTTATTGTTAACCACCGTTACCACACTTGCGCAAGATTACAGGGACTACCCGTTGAAGGATTTTTATACACCCGATATCAAAAGGCGTTCACTTGAATTTGACCTGATCGGACAGTTGGAAGCTGAAAAAGAAGATAAGCATCTGTTAAAAATAAATCAGTATTCAAATTTTCTCTCCCATATCAATACCAGAAAAACTGTATCCAATCTATATATCACCGGTTCATTCTTTGAAAAGAATGCCAAACAGATGGACGACTACACAGATTATCAAAATTTTAGTGGCTATATAACAGTAGGATATGAAGAAAAAAAATATATTAAACCCAAACTCTTCTTGCAATATGGCCTTAATGGGTCGACAACAATAAATTCCACAAAAGAGAGAAGGTCAGAATTTGATGAAGAGGCAGGATATGGATATATCGATGTAAATCATAAAGCAAATCAGTATGTCCTCGGAGGAAATGTCCATGCTGGAATCGGAACAGGGCGTATAGAAAATGTGACTGATGCACGACAGGCGCTTTATATTTTAGAAGCACTCTCCAAAAATGGAAGATTGAGAAAGCACCTCTCCAACGATGAAGTTTTCCAGTTCGCACAACTCATATCCTCCGTCAAGAATAAACGTTTTCTCGATGCTCGACTGCACCAGATCGAGGAGATCACGAAAGTAGACTCCTTTCTTGTATCGGGAGATTATCTTACCACACCTGATGCAACTTATTTTACTACACTCTACGATTTATGGCTTTACGGAGATTTATTTGAAAGACAATCGGGAAAAGAGTTTGTTATTAATTCACATTATATAAATTATTATTCTCGTAATGTAATAACCAGAAATGAG